>CAYVXC010000077.1:8196-10230 GCA_964454925.1 uncultured Bacteroides sp. | reverse complement strand
CGCTCAATTTTAGACATTGAGCGAACTATTGCATCAGCTGCATTGTCAAAGAACGATTCAAGATTGAAAGGAACTTCAACGCCATTAATTGTGAGGGTCATAGAGCAATTGTTGAACTCCGTGATAAAGGGGAAGGATGCGACAATTGTAGCTTCGCCATTGGTCATGTCACACCGCAAACCCGTTGCCCGGTAAGTTTTACCGTTTGTAGTGAAGGTTCCGCCTGAAACAGTGATGTTGTCACCAAGGCCCTCTCCTTTGATGGTAATGGTGGTCTTGTTATTGTAGTTATCCAGCTCCTTCACGTTGTAAACCTGTACAACCTTTTTGGAAGTAGCGACATTTTCGCTACCTTTGTGAATTGAAACTTCGCTGTTGTTGATTGTTGATACCGCAGCACGAACAGCAGGTACTGCAACCACTCCGAGTGCCAACGCGAACATCGGCACAAGTGCAAGAGCTTTGAATCGTCGCCTTGCACTACTTTTTTCTTGATACATCATGGTGATACGTTTTTTAAGTTTACTATGATTCAGGCTGTTGGCTAAGGACGGGAATCTGGCGCCAACAGCTTTTTTAATTAATAACATTTGATATTGTTGAGAATTGTGGCCGCTATCAATAACTGCCATGTCCGCTTGATACTCGTGCACGAGCATCAATTCATCGCGCATGAGCCAGGCCGCCGGGTTAAACCAATTTATGATGCACACAATCTGTGACACAAGCAGATCTATCCAATGATGGCAAGCGACATGCTTCAATTCGTGAGTGACAATGAAAGAATAGTTTTTATTATAATCCTTTCTGCTTATGGCTACATATTTCATCCAGCTGAACGGCGCGAAACGGTCACTATCCATGATTATCAGTGAATATCCCTCTCTTTCAACTCTTTCGCCGGTTCTTATTATGCTGACAATTCTAAACCATGTTATTGCAGTTTTCACGGTGGTTGCCAGCATCCCTACGATAAAAACCCAAATCAGGACTGTGCCCCAAATAGGACCGGATGACGGCTCGACAAATGATTTCACCACCTCAATTCCCTCAACAACAATTGTCTGATTTGCGTCCTGAAGAGGGCCATTTTGCAAGAATGATAAAACAGGGACTGAGATAAAAGAGATTGCATAAATCAGCAGCAGAACTAAACGGTTATATCCATGCTGATTTTCTCTTGCCAAAAAAACACGATAAGCAAGATACATCGCCAGCATCAACAGTCCGCTTAATATTGAATAGGATAGAAATTTCCCCATCTTATTTTCCTTTTCTTTCAACAAGTTCGAGAAGTTCTCTTAATTCTTCGGCCGAAATTTTTTCGTCTTCTACCAGAGCCGACACCGCTCCATAGTAGCTTCCGCCGAAGTAGTTTTTTATGAAGTTCCCAAAACTGCGTTTGCGGAAATCTTCTTTTCGGGCAATTGCATAATAATGGAATGCACCTGCCACTTCGTCGTGACCTACGAACCCCTTACCCTCTAACCTACGCATCACGGTTGAGACGGTATTAAAATGAGGTTTTGGGTCGGGGTATAGTTCTACAAGTTTGCTTATTAAAATAGGCCCGTGTTCCCAGAGCAACTGCATCAGTTCCTCTTCCTTGGGGGTCAGTTGGTTTGATTTAGTTCTTTTCATAACTATTTTTGTAGTTGTTGGCGCAAAGTTAGTAACTATTTTTGTAGTTACAACGCATTGTTGAATATTTAACGTTTATTAAACGTTCGAGCAAACTCTTTTCGCAACTGAAGCTTATCGGACTCCTAAAGATTGAAGCCGAGGAGATCTGCGATACCGTAGAGGCCCATTAAAATGATAAAGTACACGACAAATTCCGCCAGTACCGACAGCCATTTGGAAGACACCTTCTTATTTATTAGTCTATCAACGGGCCGGCACACGAATCCGCAAATAACGCAAACAACGATTATTACCCACATATTTTGAAGTTAAAGTTTCTGCTCTGCAAAATTACAAATTATTCGAGGATGAATCGGAAAGATTGGCGGGGGAGTTAACGGGGAGTCGGAA
>CAYVXC010000077.1:0-8096 GCA_964454925.1 uncultured Bacteroides sp. | reverse complement strand
TCGGAAAGATTGGCGGGGGAGTTAACGGGGAGTCGGAAAAATTTTTGTAACTTTGTGGTTTAAAAGATAACTTCCACAAAATATTCTCAAAAAGCAATATATAGATCATTTTTTCGAAAATGTTAGACAGAATAAATGCACTGAAAGCCGAGATTTCGGCGCTGAAGGCCGCGAACGCCGCCGAAGTAGAAGAGCTTCGCATCAAATATCTGAGTAAGAAAGGCCTCATCCCGAGTCTTTTCAACGACTTCCGCTCGGTTCCGGCCGAACAGAAACGCGAAGTCGGAGCCGCCATTAACGAACTCAAGGAAATGGCGACCGAACGTATCAATAGCCTGCGCGACAGCTTCAGCGGCGAAACCGTCGAATTTGCCGGTATTGACCTGACTCGCACCGAGGCACCCGTCCGCTTGGGCACACGCCATCCCCTTTCGCTTGTCCGCGAGGAAATCATCGATATTTTCCGCCGGCTGGGATTCACCGTCGCCGAAGGCCCCGAAATCGAAGACGACTGGCACGTATTCTCGTCGCTCAACTTCGCCGCCGACCATCCGGCCCGCGACATGCAGGACACCTTCTTCATCGCCCGCGGTCCCGAGGTTCTGCTCCGCACCCACACATCGTCGGTCCAGTCGCGCGTAATGGAAAAGACACAGCCCCCGATCCGAATCATCTGCCCGGGACGCGTGTACCGCAACGAAGCCATTTCGGCCCGCGCTCACTGCTTCTTCCATCAGGTCGAAGCGCTCTATGTCGACAAAAACGTTTCGTTCGCCGATCTGAAACAGACTCTCGTCTATGTCGCCAAGGAACTTTTTGACGCCGACACAAAAATCCGCCTCCGTCCGAGCTACTTCCCGTTCACCGAGCCTTCGGCCGAAATGGATATCAGCTGTAACATCTGTGGCGGCAAAGGATGTGGTTTCTGCAAGCACACCGGCTGGGTTGAAATTCTCGGCTGCGGCATGGTCGACCCGAACGTCCTCGAGGCGTGTGGTATCGATTCTAAAGTCTACAGCGGTTTCGCCCTCGGCATGGGTGTCGAACGAATCACCAACCTGAAATATCGCGTCAACGACCTCCGTCTGTTCAGCGAGAACGACGTCAGATTCCTTGACGAATTTATCGGTACCCACTAATAACGAAGCATCACCAACCCGAAAAATGAGTCTGACCACAATCATCGACTGTATTGTTGTTTTTGCCGGCGGCGGTCTCGGCGCGCTGAGCCGCTATGGAGTCGAAAATATGGGAATTTTCGACAAAAACCGCTATTATTACACGGTGGCTATCAACATCACCGGTTGTCTGACCATCGGCATCCTTTGGGCGCTGTTCCATCACTGGGGACTGACACGCCACTGGTATCTTTTCGCTCTGACAGGCTTCCTGGGGGGCTACACGACCTACTCAGCGTTTACCCTCGACGCGATGGAACTTGTTCAGATCGGACGATGGTGGGAGGCCGCTTTCTATATCGCCGTAACCATCGTCGGCGGTCTGGGCGGATGTGCGCTCGGATTATTCGGTATGGAGAAGATTCTCAAAATGCTTTAAGCACACCCGTTTGCATGACCCTGAAGGAACGATATGCCGAGGCGCTGAAACGGTTCGGCGAGGAAATGCCCTGGCCCGAAACCGAACTGAGATTCGAGAATCCCTACCAGTTGCTTGTAGCCGTCATCCTGTCGGCCCAATGTACCGACAAACGTGTCAATGAGTACACCCCGGCTTTTTTCAAGGCCTACCCGACACCCGAAAAGCTCGCCGAGGCGCGCGAGGAAGACGTCTATGAACTCATCAAGTCGATCTCCTATCCCAACAACAAGACCCGCTCGCTGATCGGGATGGGCAAGGCGCTGACCGAACGCTTCGGCGGTCAGGTCCCGTCGAATATCGATGACCTTCTGACCATTCCCGGCGTGGGGCGCAAGACGGCCAACGTAATTCTGTCCGTGGTTTTCGGGGAAGCGGCGATGGCAGTCGACACCCACGTTTTTCGCGTGTCCAACCGTCTCGGGCTTACAAACAACTCGAAGACTCCGCTCGCGACCGAAAAGACCCTCATCCGTCACATCCCGGCTGAACTGATTCCAAAAGCCCACCACTGGCTGATTCTACACGGACGTTACATCTGTAAAGCCCGGAAACCCGAATGTGACAAATGCTATCTGGCGGACATATGCCGCTATCGGGCCAAAAACGGTTCGAAGCCCGAAGAATAGGCTACCCTCCTCTACACACTCACATCTGACCACCAATCAATATATCCGGAGCACCCATGACGGCAGTGGAATCTCATCAGACATTTGAATTAATAATCGAAATCCTCGGCGGAATAGCCTTCGCCATATCCGGCATACGTCTGGCCGCGGCCAAACGCTTCGACTGGTTCGGGGCCTACGTGATCGGATTTGTCACGGCAATCGGAGGCGGAACCCTACGCGACCTGTTGATCGGGAGTCCGGTATTCTGGCTGACAACTCCTTTTTATCTTTGTATCTCGGCTGTATCGCTTCTGACCGTAATCATTTTCCGTCAGGCGCTTGTGAAGGGAATGAGAACGATGTTTCTCTTTGACGCCATCGGCTTGGCGCTTTATGTAGTCATCGGAATCGAGAAAACCCTCCAGGCCGGTTACCCGATGATGTCAGCCATCACAATGGGTATTATTACAGGGTCGTTTGGCGGCGTCACCCGCGACATCCTCATCGGCGACGTCCCGATGTTCTTCCGTAAAGATGTCTACGCAACGGCCTGTCTTGCCGGGGGAATTGTCTATTGGCTGGTCAGCTACATACCAATCACTCCGATTGTCGCGGAAAGCGCCTGCGCGGTGACAGTCATCGGCCTGCGCGTCCTTGCAACCCACTACAACTGGAGTCTGCCAATTCTCCAGATCGAGGATTCAATCATCCCCGAAGACAACAAAGGCGATGATAACAAGATTATCAATAAAGATATTGACGACTGAAAATGACAAGATTCCATAGACATTCGCGCCGCGACACCGACTCTGAAACCGTCCGCCAGGCCTCCGCAATAATCCAGCTGGTAAAATACGGCGTGGTCGGTGCTCTGAATACCATCGTTACCCTAGTGGTGATATTCCTTTGCAAATCGATGCTCAACATCAATCCCTACGTTGCAAACGCGATCGGATATGTTGCCGGCGTAATCAATTCCTTCATCTGGAACCGCGCCTGGGTGTTCAAGGCCGGCGACGGCTCGATCTCGCGCCAGGCCATGAAATTTCTCGTCGGATTCGCGGTGTGCTATCTTCTCCAGTTCGGTGTCGTCTGGGTCCTCAACCAGTCGACATTCGGCGACATCCGCCTCAATCTCGCCGGCTTTATCCTTTCGGGCTATGGCATCGCGACCATCATTGGTATGATCGTCTACACTCTCTCCAACTTCTTATTCAACAGAGTCGTCACGTTCAAATAACCGTATCCTCATAATTCTCTTTTCTCAGATGTTCAACGCCTCTTTTTTCAAAAATCTGCCTCCGGTAACGAAAAATCTGCTCATCATCAACGTGTTGATCTGGGCATTCATCAATCTGCTGCCGTCAGCCGGAATGAGACTTATCGATATCGGTGCGCTTCACTATGTCGACTCACCCGGCTTCGGAATCTGGCAGGTCTTCACCTACATGTTTATCCAGGCCCAGTTCTTCCACCTGTTTTTCAACATGTGGGCCCTTCTGATGTTCGGGTTCATAATCGAATACACCCTCGGCTCGCGCCGGTTTCTATTCTACTACATTTCGTGTGGAGTCGGTGCCGCGCTGATTCAGCTCGGAGTCTATGCGATCATGGTTTCGAAATATACGTCGATGTTCTCACCCGGCGAATATGACATGATTATCCGTCAGGGATGGGATGCGCTTCAGGAAGGAAAGATTTTTGCCGATCCGACCCTCGCGCGCCTGACGATGCTTGTCAACACCCCGACAATCGGTGCGAGTGGCGCCGTGTTCGGTATATTGCTCGCTTTCGGAATGTTGTTCCCCAATCGTCCGATGTACATCATGTTCATTCCCGTCCCGATAAAAGCCAAATGGCTTGTCATCGGATACGGGCTGCTTGAACTCGGACTTGGCTTCGGAGCCCAGGGCGATGGCGTGGCTCACTTCGCTCACCTGGGCGGAATGATTTTCGGCTTCATCATGATTTATTACTGGAGAAAAAAAGGGCTCTTCAATGGCTGGCATCAATATTGATAACCGCTTCCGCGCGAACTCGGGGCGCCCGTGGTGGACCCCCTGTTTCTCGTCGATGCTCGCTGCGATAGTGACTGTCAACGTCCTTGTCTTTCTCGTCGTCAGCGGAACCGATGCACTCGCGCGGTTCAATCCGGCGGTCTACCTCGGGATGCTCGGTCCGGTCGAGGTCTGGATCAACCGTCCCTGGGGACTCCTGACCTACATGTTTGTCCAGACCGACCTTCTTCACCTTCTGTTCAACATGATCTGGCTCTGGGGATTCGGGACTTTGATTGTCAGATTCGACGGTCCCCGGTCGCTTCTGAGGACCTACCTGGCCGGCGGAATCGGTGGCGGTCTGTGTTTTCTCGCCCTCACCTCCGTCATCCCGTCAAACGGCGTGTCCATGCTGGTCGGTTCGTCAGCTGCCGTGATGGGTGTCATTGCCGGCGCCGCTGCCCGCCAACCACGTGTCCGTGTCGGGCTCGTCTTATTCGGCGACGTCGAGCTTCGTTTTCTCGCTCTGATTGCCATCGTCCTGCTCGGTGTCGTTCCCGGCATCGGCAGTGTCCCGACTCTCGCCGCCCATCTTGGCGGTGCGCTTGCCGGGTGGGCCTATGTTGCCTTTGCCTTCAGAAACCGCAGACCCGAAACGGTCCGGACCCGACGCCAGACGAATGCCCGGCCGCTCTCCCAGGTCAGGGCTCATCAGCGGCGCGGTCTTAGCGAAGAACAACAGCGCGAAATGGACCAATTGCTTGCAAAAGTTAAAGCCGGCGGATACAAGAGTCTCAACGACGCTGAGAAACAACGCCTTTTCAACATTTCAAGTTTCATAAAGGAATAAAGTCGGGGCATGGCGCGTTCAGGTTCAAAAATATTCCGTTTGATTGGAAAACTCATACTCTTCTCGGCTAATGCCTGTGTCGGGTTGGGTATGTTCGTGTCTGCCTATGCCGGAACACTCGACAGTGAGATTCATTCGGTCGTTGCCATCGCCGGAATGACCTACCCTATCTGGGTACCGCTGATGTTGCTCGTCGGAATCGCCGATGCATTGTGGATGCGGAAAGCCGCGCTTTGGGCCGCCATCGTCTTTGCTCTCACTCTTCCAATGACGGTCAGAACCATCCCGGTCAATATTCCCCGAGGACCGGTACCTGCCCGACTCGCGTCCGACAGCTGGACCCTGATGACATATAACGTTTCGGCTTTCATGGACCTCTCTGGTCGTGAAACCCCGGCCTCGCCAAACCCCACCCTCAGCTATATTCTCTACCACAAACCCGACGTCGTGGTTCTCCAGGAAGTCACGCAAATAACCGAAGAATACGGTATCACCGAAGCTCAAATCGATTCTCTCCACGCGGTCTATCATAACATTCTGATCGGGAATGACATTGCTTTGCTTTCAAAGTTTCCCGTCCAAAGACTTTCCGAGTCTGAAAGCGCTTTCCCCGACCCTAACCATACCGATAGTCAGCGCACCGGAATCTTCATCCTGACCATCAAAGGACGCCAAGTTCTTCTCATCGGGACGCACCTCTGCTCAATCGGGCTCACCACCGACGACAAGGAGCTATATGACGAACTCACACGCGGCAAAGGTCTGACCGACCGCGAGGAAATCAAAGCTGTCAAAACCGACCTGCTCTCCAAACTTGCTGATGCCAACAAGATTCGCGGGAACCAGGCCAAAAACATCGTCAGTCTGATCGACAGCCTCGACATCCGCGATGTCATCGTCGCCGGCGACTTCAACGACGTGCCCGGATGTTACGCCTACCGCCTGCTCGAAAAAGACGGGCTGAGAGCCGTCTATCCCCAGGTCGGTTCGGGCTATAAAATGACTTTCCATGCCAACCGATTCTACTTCATGATCGACCATATCTTCGTGCGCGGCAATTTCATGCCCTGGTCTATCGTCCGCGGCAACCTTAAATCCTCCGACCACTACCCCCAGCTCGTCACCTTCGTCGAATGCCCGTGATCCTCCGTAGTTCACCCGAAGTTAATTCACTTTCCAGGAGCCTCCTTTTGCTGAGCCAATGCGTTGAATGCGACTCTGTGCTTTAAGTTTTGAAAGTTGTTTTTCAACTCCTTTGGTGGTTATGCCGATTGCTTGGGCAAGTGTGTTCGTTGTATGCTTAGGATTATCACGGAGCAGTTGAATGATCCGGTCGTCAGTTTTTTGTTTCTCGGAGTGTAAAATGGGCAAATCTTCGCCAATTGACTCCATGAAGTTGCTAATGTCGGAGGTCAGATGTCTAATCATTGACTGAGTCATGAAATTGCGGAAGATTGACAAATCTTCATTCTCGCGGGTCTCTAGCAATGCCTTTATGTAAGCTTCCTTGTCGTCCGCAAAAATACGCGATGGAATCAAATTGAATTCAAATTGAAGCCAGTTCATGACCAATCGGGCCATTCTGCCATTTCCGTCCGCCCATGGGTGAATCGTTACAAGATTAAAATGAGCGTCAAAACTCATGTCATAAAGTTGTTGCATCGACTTTTGTCCGGCGCTTTTACGCTGCTCATTCAGCCGGGCACAAAATTCCTCCAACTTTACAGGCACTTTATTAAAACTCATGTACGACTTGCCGCCAACGCCGGCGGTAACATTAAGTAATCTTAAATCGCCATTGGCTGAGGAGAAGTCGCCTAAAGCTGTATGGTACTCCGACCCGGTGTTTTTCATTGTCAATGCCGACAATTCCTTTAGGCCTTTTGTTGTTATGTCAATATGATTACGGGCAAAGACCAATGTCCGCTCGTAGGCCGCTTTCAAATCAAGATTCATATTCTGTTCAATAAGGCTCTTACCCTTTAAGGCTATGCCATTATCAAACATAATCTGATTCTCCAGTTCGGTGATTGTTGAACCTTCAATAGCGGTCGAGTGTGTGATGATCGAATACAGATAAAACTTGTCGTAATCCAATTGCCGGTCGATGCCGAGAGCGCGGTATCTCCCTACCAATTCTTCAAGTTCAGTCGCCATGGTGCATATTTTTTTGCAAAGATAAGTATTTTTCTCCCTACTTCGCGCAGTTTTCTCCCTACTTTTTTCGATTTACACCCTACTTTTCTGGTCGGTAGCTTAACGCTTAATCATTTAAAATATAAGGGTGAAATTAAATAATTGGTGACCACAACCGAAATTTCTGTTGGGTCACCACGCGAAGCATCCGTTTATTAAGGCTACGAGAGTATGGATACTCCTGTAATGTTAAAGACTCTCTCTGAAATTATTTTAAGAATTGAATCTATTGCTTTTTCAGACATTATCTGTTGTAAAGGAAATTTCATGACTAATAAATTTGAGCTGTAATCTGTAACTTCCGATATTACAGTTTCTTCATTAGACATCCATTTATAGAAGTCCTCGTATCGGTTCAACCTCGCAGCTTGTTCTATTGGTTTCGGAGTGAGCTCCATGACAAAAAGAATCCAACTCGTACTGTCCTTGACGTCAGCATACGTCTCTGTTCGCAGGATGTTGGTATCGTCTCCTTTCCGAGTAGCAACAAACCAGCCATCGTCAGCTAATTGAATTGCAGATACTTTAAGACATAATTCACCGATTTGTTTTTCACCGAGATAATATTCCATAGCCTGAGGGTAAATATAGTCCCAAGCCCAATTTCCGGGCTGAAGTTGTGTTTCTCCATCTGCTTTGCTTTGACGGGGAGCGTAGGAGTATAGTTTATTTATCTCAATTCGCGCATCCGGTTTTAAAGCCAAGACAGATTTGAGATGAAACATTGTACCTTGCATACGTTTTTGAAATTCATACATCAAACGTGTTGCTTTACGGACATTCTCGAACAGCTTATCGGCATCGGTTACTTCCATAGTATATCTAATTCTTTAGAGGTTAAATTTA
>CAYVXC010000076.1:0-10502 GCA_964454925.1 uncultured Bacteroides sp. | reverse complement strand
ATGAACTAAATAATTTCAAACTTTAATAAATCAACATCAACATGAGAAAACTTAATTTCCTTTGGGCACTTTTGGCACTGCCCTTTATGGCATCGTGTTCAGATGATGTACCCGAACCGGGTAACGTATCAGGTCCTCTTGAACGCGATCAGACCTTTTACATCAACATGAGCATCAACGGCGATGCTGTCAGCGGATCGCGTACAAGCCTCGGTAATGGTTCGCCCGATGCAGAAGACGACTTCCAGGCAGGAACATCGAGTGAGAGCGCTGTCAATAATGCATACTTCGTCTTTTACGACTCGATCGGACACGTAGTCGGCAACATCGTTCCCGTTGACATCAACAGCATGACGCAGGTTACTAACCCCGTCGGTGCAACCGTTGAAAAATCTTACCAGTCAGTTGTCGCAGTAGACGTTAAGAAAGGTGAGTCTGTTCCTGCTCAGGTAATCTGCTACATCAACCCGATTTCTCCCTCGACTCTCGGTGTAGACCTTAACATCATCCAGACTGTTACTCGTCAAGATGTTACAACCAACGTCAATAATCAAACCTACTTGGCGATGAGTAACTCGGTCTACTATCCTAATAATACGGATGGAAATCTTGAACCTCAGGTTGCAGTGAAGATTCCCGAGGCAGCGAGACATACCTCCGAAAGCGCCGCCGAAGAGGCCCTCAAGTCTTACCAGGCTGATCCCACAACCAATCCCGGCGTAGTAAATATCTACGTCGAACGTTATGCTGCGAAGCTGCAATTCCAGGCAAAAGACCCCACCGACTATAAAACTTGTACACGCATCTTCGACGTTTCGTCCGATGACACGCAAGCAACTACAACAAGAAATGTAGTCTTGAAATTTCACCCCGGGTATTGGGCTGTTAATGCTGAGGCCACGACTTCATACGTAATCAAGTCTTATCGTAAAGAAGCAGAAGGTGGAGGCGTACTTCCTGATAACTATCAGTACGGTTATCTTAACAGTCGTATCAATCCCGTGTATAACGGTGATAAAACCGGTCTTGTTTACGACGCCGGTATTCTTTCCGACAATGACAGTTGGGTTTGGAATAATGCGAACTATCACCGTTCTTACTGGGGTATGTCGCCTGCTTATTTCCAGAAAGAATATCCCGAAGTTTCTTCTGACTTGAAAAACATCCACGACATCAACCAGAAGTATATTACCACCGAAGAATTGAAAAAAGGTTTGTATGGCTTTGATGCAAAAAACACAACTCCACAATACTTCAGAGAAACGACTATCGGTCGTCAGGCGCTCGCATCGGCTAACCCCAATGCCGCAGTAGCTTCAGTAATCTATGTCGGTAATTATAGCCTCACAATAAACGGTAATGAACTTGATTCGGTCGGCTTCTATACCTATATGAGCGGTCCCGTTGAAGGTGTCGATGAAGACCGTCCCTACATCTATTTTGAAAATGAGCCTGGTTCCGTGAAGAGTAAAGTAGCAGATGGTGAAAGTATGCTCATGCGCTTCTTCGCTCAGCAGACCATCATCTTCAAAAAGATTACCAATGCCGAAGGTCAGGAAGAGTATGTCCGTTACAACTACCGTAACGCGGCTGACCGTGATGTTCTGACAAAATTCCTCGAAGTGTCTGAAGTTTCAGACGAGGTTAAAACCGCGTATGACGGCAATGCAGATACGCAACTCAAGCTTCAGAACAACACCCGCACTCTTCAGATCACACAGGCGAACCTTGAAAACGTCTACCTCCTCACCGATCAGGGATATAAAACGATCGTTCCTGATAATGCCCCGAGCGTTGAGAATAACCAGATCAGACTCACCGACGCAAACGTGACCCTGATGCGTCAGGTCGGCTACTGCTACTACTACCTGAAAGGTCAAGCCTACTTCAGTGTTCCCATCAAACACCTCGGATGGTACCGTAAAGGTAACGCTCAAAAAGACAATGATGTTATCGACTGGAACATCGTGCGCGTAGGAGACTTCGGGCTCGTCCGCAATCACAGCTATTCAGTCAGCATCGAGGAAATTCTGGGACTCGCTACCGGTATCGGTGACGAAAAGAATCCCATCGTTCCCCCGTCCAACACCAAGAAGTACTACATCGCTTACTCGGTCAATATCCTGAAATGGGCTGTCGTTCCGACTCAGAGTACGAAACTCTAAGCGATCGCAACGCGAACCGGAGTAACAGTTCAGTGCAATACGCATCGACAAACCGCTGACATTCAGTAGGGGCGCAATATATTGCGCCCGAGTCAGGACGGCCTACCTATGAATTTGTGCAAAATTCAGCGCGGGCGCTATGTATAGCGCCCCTACCGGGCCAATTGTTACCAACCGGTGAACGGTTCTTAAACAAATTTTTAATAGACCCGGGGGACCATTCGTCCTCCCGGTTCCCCGGGTCTTTCCATTCTTTTCAAATCAGATATGCTTCTGACCAAATTCCGCAATATACTTTTATTGGCGGTGCTCTCAGTCGGCGCCCTAATCTCCGGCAGTTGCTCGCTGTTGCATGAAGATTTGCCCGAGTGTCTCGCCAAGCTTCAGCTTCGGTTTGTCTTTGACTATAATCTTCTGGAAGCCGATGCATTTTCATCTCGTGTGAAAAGCGTACACGTCTGGGCCTTTGACAGCGAAGGAAACTTCGTCTGGCACGGTTCCGAAGCCGGTGAACCACTCACTGTTCCCGGTTACGTAATGGAGACACCTCTCGGCGAAGGAACGTATGACTTCGTGGCTTGGTGTGGCCTTGATGTTGACGACGACTTCGAGCTTGGGACTTTCACCCCGACGACCAAAGCGGAACTTGACATGAAGCTAAAAACCATCGAAACCGACGGCCTAAACGTCAGCTCGTCTCATTTCAAGGGCCTGTACCACGGAATGAAGCTGGGTTACGTCTATACTGTCGATCCTCTCCAAAACTCTGTCCGGACCGTTACTATCCCTCTGATCAAGGATACAAATGACATCGTTGTCATGCTCGTCAACGAAGACATGTCACCGATAAACCGCGACGATTTCACGGTACGTTTCACCTACGCTGACTCATGGCTGGCCTGGGACAACGCCGTTGAAGCCGCCTCTCCCACCGTAACCTATACGCCCTGGAGCACCCTCTATGGCGAAACCACCATCAACAACTCGATCAACAACACCTCTCAGCTGATCCGTTCGACTCTCATGTACGAGCTGTCGACCTCGCGGCTGATCGAAGGCGGCGACGCATATCTCGACGTTTACCGAAACGAAGACAACGAGAGAATCATCCACGTTCCGTTGATCGAATATTTCCTTCTTGAAAAAGGATACCGCTATGACCGCTTCGGCGATCAGGAATATCTCGACCGTCGGGATGATTATTCCGCCCTCTTCTTTATCAGTAAAGAAAAAAACTGGTATATGGCCGGCGGAATCTATATCAACAGCTGGGTAATCGTACCCCCTCAACATACTGAATTCTAAACCTCAACCCACTCCCTTGAATATCCTTTCATTCCTTCTTTAAAAAGAAAATGAAACTATATATACCAGTCATATTAACCACGCTCTTGCTCTCGTTCACGGCCTGTCGTAACGAAAGCGAGCCTGTCATCCCGGACGAAAACGACGATATCACTCTGAGTTTCCGGATGTCGACAGGAGTCGCTTCGCGCGCCGACGACAGCGGTCACCAGGAAACGGATAGCGAATATCCCTGGTTTGAAGACCGGATTGACCCTGAGGATCTCGCCGTGTTCATATTCATCAAAAAGGCCGGTTCTGACGACGAAAATGAAAAGCTTCTCCTCAACACTAAAGCCCCCCACGACTCAGTAGATTTCTATATCGACGGTGCGCCGGGCGAATATATTGCTAACATGACAATCAGCCGCGCTTATCTCGATGAAATCCTTGAAACCAAGATAGGCCCCAACGGCACCGAAAACCTCAACTTCCGCATCGTACTCTTTGCTAACTGCTCCGCTCCGGGCACTGACGGTCAATTCGACTTCCCCTCTCTCTCGGCCGCCGAGACAAAAAACTACAAGACGCTGATTGAAACCCTCCGAGACAAAAAGTGGTGCTATTCAATGAGCTGGCTCTACAACGCCAACCCCGAAAATAACGACATAACGAGCATCTATGACGGTCGTCCGATCCCGATGTTCGGCACAAACACTTTCCTAACCACTCAGAAACGTCTCTATGACAGCCGTCCCGACAACCCGTTCTATCTTGGCTCTATCGACCTGCTCCGCGCTGTTGCCAAAGTCCGCGTCGTCGATAATATCCAGAACAAAGGCAATGACGGCTATCCGAAAGTAATCGGTGCAGAAATCTTCGGTACTGAGGATCAGGCTTACCAACTGCCTTATAATGCGCTGGAATATAAAAACGGGAATCAGGTACATCAACCTAACATCGTTGCTGAACGAAATCAACTTTTACCGCAAGGTATTCAGCTCGGCCGCCTTCCTGATTCCTGGACAATGACACCGGCGAACGAACGTAAAGGCTCGACTTTCGCCGGTTTTATCCCCGAACAGAAAATCGGCTACATAAACAATAACGTCGATGAATCCGCTCCTTACTTTAAAATATCCGTCGCCATGTATCGCGATCTCGATGGTTCAGACGCGATTCAGAATTTCATAGTTAATATGAACGACCCCGATTTAAATTATGAACATGGGTTCGGCGATAATATTCTTCGGAATCATATCTATACTCTTTCGGTTGACTTGAAAGACACCTATCTTAAAGCTACCGTCGACGTATTACCATATACAGCTGTTGTCTTGGAACCGACCTTTGGTTTCTAAGATCCCTTAACCTTGATTATTATCTCTACAAGAGTACTGTTAAAATGATATATAGATTTTTAAACAGATTATTTGTTTTCACTATACTAATTGTTTCTCTGGCTTCCTGTCGAGATGAATTTCCGGGAAATGGAGAATATGATATTCCGGATGGCTATGGCGATGTCAAATGTGAATTGACCTGCACTTTGCCCATGTCCGCCAAAATCGGTTCAAGAGCATACGAGCCGATCAAAGGTAACGTAATTGAAGATGTCACTAATCTCTGTGTGTTCATTTTTGACCGTGATGGAAAGTTTGTCAGAAAAGTAACCAACAGCGAAATTGTAGGTTCCAAAGAATATGACAAAAAAACTGTCGACCAGAAATCGCCGGAAGATGCGCTCACAGGTAATCAGGCAGCTCAGGGCCAAGACCAGACCGTCCGCGTAACTTTCACTATCGAGAATCTGAGATACGGAATCTACAAGTTCTATGCCGTTGCAAATATGGGCGATCTCAATGAATATGAGATTGAAACAGTCGACGATCTCAGAAAAATTCAAGTCAAGTGGAATTCAGATGTAATCAGCAATAACCAGATGTTCGGTTACTTTACGGAAGAAGGCAAGAGCGAAAGCAAAGGCTTCGAAGCGCACAACATCATCTTCCGTCAAAGCGGAATGAAGATACACTCTTGGATTAAACGAACCGTTTCGAAAGTCACAATCGCCTACAATGGCGAGAACCTGTATGACAATGTCTTCGTTTATATCCATAACGTAACCATTTATGACATTCCGAACACCTGTTATATCGGACAGGACAATACTCCTACGAAAGACGACCAGCTCACTAATCGCTATGGCGGCGAGCTGCTTCCGAACACGCGCTTAATCTACAACGACAAAGGTGAAATCATAGACCCTGCTAAGGATACCAAAGGTGACCCGGTCGTTGAACATGAAAAATGGATGATGTTGACCAACGCGTATGCGCCAAAGGACAAGGGAGGCCTTGGCCTGCGTGGCGCTGCCGATCATGCTTCCGATGATCCTTCGCTATTCTTCTTCGAGAATATGCAGGGCGAATATAAGGATGTTTCCAATAAAGATAAATACGACAAACATCAGCACAAGGATGGCGAAGACGGTGTAGGCACTCCAATCAAAACGCCCGTATACGACGAAAACGGTAACATAGTATATGACGAGAATGGTCTGAGTGTAAATGACTTCAAAGACCGTATTCTGTATGGAACCTATATCGAAGTCGATGGATACTACGTGTCCTTAAACGACGGCAATGCCTCTCAAGGTCCTATCAAATATCGTTTTATGCTCGGGAAGGACACTGAATACAATTATGATGCCCAGCGTAACTATCACTATAAACTCACCCTCGGATTCCGCGGTTGGGCAAATCAGCCCGACTGGCACATCGAGTATGAAGAAGAGGACCCCGGTATTGAAGTCGGCCCGATTGTCCGCGTCTCTTATTTGTATAACACAAAATCCACTCTGCCGATTAAGTTGAGCGGCAATTGTACCAAACTTACTCTCAAAATAGTCGAAAACAACTGGGCGCCGTTTGATGAAGCTACTAACTCGGTGCCCGCCGCCACGGTCACTTCATCACCGTCTGCATACGAATTCAAGTGGGCTAAAAATGTATATGATGCAACAAAAGATAATAATGGTATGAGCGGTACGCTGCGTCCATATCTTGGTTTTCTCGCACTGCAGGTTCCCGGAAATGACAGAAAAGAAATACCGACAATATTGTTGGATGATTATTCTAATAAAAGTCAAAACGAAGGACAACTGGCCTTAAAAGAGTATTACGAAAATAATCATCAGGACGAACGAGTTTTCTATGAAAATGACTTGAAAATCAAAGACGATGAATACGTTTTCGTTGGTGCGACAAATAATAACTGGAGAGTAAATAAAGTCGTCGATTCGGAAGGTAATGTTGATGAAAAGTCAAAAATGCTTTTGGTACCCCTGTGGACCCGAAATAAATCGATGATTCACAACGCTAACTTTTCCGGAAACAATCCGTCAGAATACTTTGTACGTAAGGCAGTCATTGAGATTGAAGGAGAATTTACGATGGCAGACGGATCAATCGTAAAGAGACCGGCTAAATGTATAGTTTATCAGGAACCGCGAATCGTTAATCCGAAAGCAATATGGCGAGAAGCCGGTTCTAACTCTACATTTAGAGTAACCCTGATGACAGCTGAAAACTCCAATGCCCAATCAAATTATAAGGAATTGGTTTCTGTCGGAACATGGACCGCCGAAGTAGAATACTCAAATGCAAGCTTCATCAAACTCGTTCCTAAAGAACAGATCAATACAGAAAAAGATAATGTTATCAAAGGAAAGGCGGGGACTTTTGTTGATTTTGATGTCGAATTTACAGCTACAACTACCGAAGATAAACCGAATTATGCGATTATCAACGTGACTTATCATGCCGATAACTGCGTTCATAAGATCCTTGTCCGCCAAGGCTACAAACAGCCGACGCTGATTGGTGGAAACTACTGGTCCTCTTTTACGTTGTACTCTGCAACTTTAGAAAGTGGGGATGAAGAAAAAGGGACTGACTGTGTCTATAAAGGCGTACAGACGGCGAGTCCGTTAGCCGTAGGCTCTTTCTTCAGACGAGGGAAAATTAGTGCAGGAATTTTCGCAAGGAATCAAGCCCTCGGGGAGCCTTACCAAGCTATGGGTGCCCCGGGCAAAATAGTTCCTAGCAAGAATAACTTGATATTAGCTGAATTTGAATGTGCTCTTAATGGAAGTACAAATTTGTATTGGACAGGCAGACCCAGTAATAGTGGAAATACTTATAAAGATGGTTACCTTAGTTACCGTGATGACAATACAAAGCCCAATATAGATATGGGGCGATACGACATCGGAACTGAACAATATGTCGTACCTAGTCTGGAGGATTACGTGAAACTTTCCTACGGTAACGACTTCGCGTTCGGTGTCGTTTACGGCGAAGGAGCATCTTCGACATCAAAAAATTTCGTTGAAGCGACCTGCTATGAAGATCCTTATAACGAAGGTAATAAAACCATAAATGGCGTCCGTGCCGCGATAGTTTATGACCCGTACACCGGCCGTCAGGTTATCTTCCCGCTTGGACGTTACGGTATGGGACGAAGAAGACAAGTGAATGAATGGAATAATAACGACGATAGTTACAAGAATGGCACCCTTTGGTATAGTGATGTCCAAAATCCACTGAGAGCTAATAATTCTTCAAGTAACAACTGGTGGCGACCGATGCCATATAACCTTCCGATTGCGGCCGGTGCAGTCTATTGGATTGATAAATGGAAAGATGGACCGTCAGATGAAAAACCAAAGACTTATACGATTGAATATAACGGTAAAACTATAGAATACACCCTGTTTGAACCATCGCTTGGTTGGGACGTAAACTACCAGTTCCTTGACTTCAACCAGTTCAGTACGGTCTGCAGAGCAGACGCGTTGCCTATTAAACTCATCCGACGACCTTAGGTAGCCGTTGCTGGCGGAAAAAATCGCGTTACCCGGTAGGAGCGCGATTATCCGGTATGGGTGCGCGATTAGCTTGTAGGGGCGCTATACATAGCGCCCCACCCGACACAAAACATTGAATAATAGCTCAATAACGCTGTGGGCGCTATTTATAGCGCCCCTACCAATTGGCCTGTACCAATAGGCCGTTACGAACGGAAAAATTCGCGATACCCGGTAAGGGCGCGATTAGCTTGTAGGGCGCGATTATCCGGTATGGGTGCACGATTAGCTTGTAGGGGCGCTATATATAGCGCCCCACCCGACACAAAACACTGAATAATAGCCCAATAACGCAGTGGGCGCTATATATAGCGCCCCTACCAATTCGCCCGTACCAGTTAGCCCCTACCAATAGGCCCGTACCAATAGGCCCGTACAGGTGGGCGTTACGGACGCAAAAATTACGCCCGTACCAATTATCCGTTGTTGGCGCAAAATTCCCCCGTACATTCGGGTGATACTTCATTCGTGTTTTTTTTGTATCTTTACGGCACAAATACGTGTTTGAGCATGACAGAGCGACATAGATTCAGAGCCGAATGGCACGATTACAACGACGGAACTTATTTCGTCACGATCTGCAGTCACGAAAAAAGCTGTATTTTCGGATCAATCACCGGTGAGATAATGACCTTATCCATTCTTGGAACGATTATCGAAAATTGTATCGGCCAAATACCGTTTCATCATCCAGACACTCAAGTTTTAAATCATGTCGTGATGCCGAACCACGTGCATCTGGTTCTGTCAATAATGAAACCGGTAGGGGCGCTATACATAGCGCCCGCGTCCGCGGGTTGTCTGAAGGCTCCAAAACATAGGGAGCCATGTATTGACAACCATTATAACAGCCGCCTTTCCGTTGTCGTAAGGACATTTAAAGCCTCTTGTAGCCGCTTATATTCAAATATGCTTCGCGAGCAAAATATTGCAACCTCACCGCATATCTGGCAGCGTGGTTTTCACGAACATATCATCAGAAACAAGCACTCATTCGACCGGATTATGGCTTATATTGATAATAATATTTCTTCGTGGAATGACGATTGTATCAATTTAACTGTACGAGTCCAGGATGGGATTTGCCCGTAGGGGCGTTTATCCGGTATGGCGCACGATTAGCTTGTATGGGCGCGCGATTAGCTTGTATGGGCGCTATACATAGCGCCCCACCCGAAATAAAGTATTGAAAATTAGCGTAATAACGCTGTGGGCGCTATATATAGCGCCCCTACAATAGCGCCCGTACAGTAGGCGATATTGGCCGGACATTGATTTCACGATGCAATAAATGATTTTGAATATGGATGGATTTGTGAGAGTTTTGGTTTTTATGGGCGGCGCGGTGATGGCGGCCTGCGGAGGATCGGAGAAGTCGGTTGAGGCTGATTCGGTTCGGGAGGTTGGTGTCGAAGCGGTGGCCGAACTGGGGTTGCCGTCAGTGCCCGATTCGTTGAGGGCTCCCGCAGACCGGGCCGGTTATGTGGCGGTGCATTTTTGGGATGGCCTGGACTTTCAGACTGACCGCCGGGCGACGGATTCGGTGTTTATCGAGCGTAATTTTGTGGATTTCGGCGCGATGTTGGCGATCGCCCGCCCAGGGGATATGGCGAAGGCTATCGGGCGTGTTCTTGACAGAGCGCGAGGAAACGGCGTGGCTCTCGGTTTGTTGGCCGAGATGGCCGACAAATATCTCGGCGACGGTGAGTCGCCGGTATTTGACGAGGATGTCTATCTCGAGTTTCTTCGCGGCTACAGGGCAGTGGACGGTGACACTCCGCCACTCGCCGAGAAGATTGAACTGGCGTCGAAGAATCAGGCGGGGACGGCTTTGCCCGATTTTGAAATGGTGATGCGCGACGGGCGGCGTTCGACTCTTCTGGCCGAGCTTGGCGCCGGGACGTGCCTGGTGATATTCTATGATTCGGACTGCGAACACTGTCGCGACGCGATGACGGACGTGCTGATGTCGGATAAGTTCGACGGTGTCAAGATCGTTGCAGTCGATGTAATGGGCGACCGCGGGCAGTGGGAAGCGGCAAATCAGACGATTCCCGAAGCGTGGTCGGTCGGTTTTGCGACCGAGGATGTCGAGGCTTCGGACAAGTACTTTTTCCGGAGAA
>CAYVXC010000075.1:0-10664 GCA_964454925.1 uncultured Bacteroides sp. | reverse complement strand
GGAAAGTGATGCCATATACACGCACAAGCTGATTGCGTTTCTCATCACCGCGCCAATAGGCTCCGGCGAGCGACATCACTTTCACGGCCTTGATTGCCTCGGTTGAAGGCAGGTGCGGACCACGGCAGAGGTCGGTGAAGTTACCTTGGGTATAGGTGGTGATATGGCCGTCCTCGAGTTCGTTGATCAATTCACATTTATATTCTTCGCCACGGTCGCCGAACATTTTCAGAGCGTCAGCTTTCGAAATGTCCTTGCGTACGATCGCCTCTTTCTTCTGGGCCAGTTCGAGCATCTTTTTCTCGATTTTGGGGAAGTCGGCCGAAGTGATCTGGTGTTCGCCGGGATCGATGTCATAGTAGAACCCGTTTTCGATGGCCGGGCCGATACCGAATTTAACGCCCGGGTAGAGTTCCTGAAGTGCTTCGGCCAGAAGGTGAGCCGAACTGTGCCAAAAGGCATGTTTTCCTTCCGCATCTTCCCACTTGAACAGTTTGATGGTGGAATCCTCGGTAACGGGGCGAGTAAGATCCCATTCCTGTCCGTTAATCTCTGAAGCTAAAACTTCTTTAGCCAGACGGGGGCTGATACTTTCGGCAATTTCAAGCGGAGTGACTCCGCTTTCAAATTCTTTTACTGAATTGTCGGGAAAAGTAATTTTAATCATAATTTTGTTTTTATGTCGGTCACCTACAATTGTGACCGTCTGTAATTTGGCATGTTTTCGCGGCATATCGGTCCAAAAACCGCGTCTGCGAACACATTATCGCGCAAAGATACAAAATTTTTGTCAATCCTCAAAATATTATTCCTCAACGCGTCTCATTTTTAGGGATTGACGCGGATTTTGACGGCTTTCGAGCCTTTCTTGAGGATATACACTCCCGGGGCAAGGTTACCGGGAATGACCCGGAGGCCGCGAAGGTCGTACCATTCGGCTTCGGCACCAGCTCCGTCAAAACTATCAAGAAGTATGTCTTCGACAGCATTGGGAATGTCATAGCGTGTTCCGAACGACCGGACATCCACCGAATATTCGCCGGTCTTGGAGGCAGGCACAAATTGAATATTCTTCAATGTCAGAGGGAAGAAAGTCAGATCGCGCTCTCCTTCGTAGAGGGGAGCTGTCAAGAAGCCGGGATGAGCTGCATCGGGCTCAAGGTTGAACGTTATCGTGCGGTTCGAATTTGACGGGAGAATAGTAACGGCTACCGTCGTCATACCCGACTCTCCGGGGTCGAAATCAAGAGAGAAAGCCTTAGGACAGCCCCACAATTCGACATCGCGGGCCACGGTAACTTTCGGGCCACGTGAAGAGCTAACGTTATAGTTAAGTCTGAATCCGCCTTCAGTACCGATCGGGGTCATGGTGGCCGTCTTAACTGATGTTCGGCTGATTTTCCAGTCGTCGGGATTGAGCGCCGAGTTAAACACCGGCATATATTCGCCGGCAGGAAGCTGAACACGAACAATCGCGGATGCCTGACGTCCACCCATATCGGCAGTCAGACGAACTTTTCCGTTTGACAGGCCCTTCATGATATTATTGTCAATAGAAAGCACCGGCGCTTCGCCTTCAAGAGTCTCAATCCCCCACTCCACGTTCTCCGGCTGATATACATATTCAGTACCCGAAACCGTGGAGGTAAAAAAGATTGGTTCTTCCTTAGAATCTGTGACAATGTTTTCACTCAGGAAGCCAAACTGAGCTTCGATTACTTCCAATGGCACCGTTGCGGTCAGGCCGTTATAATTAGCCACGACATGACCTGAAGCACCATTCTGACCGGCGACGACAATGGTTCCGTCGGCCGCTGTAGAACCTACCCCCTGTTCAATCGAGAATGTCACACCTTCGACATTGGTCGATACGAGCTGGTCATATTTATTATAGCCCCATACTATCGGCCGGACGGTAGCCGATGTCGGCAGAGTGATCTGACGGTCAAAGAATTCAATTCGGGAAATTGTCGCGTCTTCGGGAGAGACTGAATATACCATCATTCCGTTTGCGACCGCACGCGGCGTGCCCTCGGTCGTTGTGTTCTGAATCTTGTCGAGAACAAACATCTGGGCCGAACCTCCTGAATCAAGGTTCGTCATATTCGAACATCCGTAGTGACGTGCAATCTGACACATCACCGCGCTCGTACAGCCCGAAGATCCGCCGTAGCGCGAATCGTTGGACTTATCGATGACTATGATATATAACGTCTTATGGTCAGCGGATGCTCCATACCCTGTCTTCGAATAGACCAGCGCACAGTTTTCGCTTTCCTGACAGACCGAAGTAAGCTGGCCGTCAATCATCACCTGACCGTTACCCCCGATCATGTTGGCAAACTCGATCGGTTGCCCGTCCATAGTTGTCCAGGCATAATTCAGTTTAATTTTCTGGCCCGGTTCGAGCTTGTCAAGCGTCGGGCGTGAGCCTCCACGTGCAACCAAAGCGAGATCGGCGTCACCGAGCGAACCGTCGCCGGCATTCTCACGCTTGGAAACAACTTCAAATTCAATATCGCGGCCCGCACTCCACTCGCTTCCTTCGGCAAGTTTGAGATATACCTCGGTCGACACTCCGGGGCGTTTGTCGAATCCCCATCGGCCTGACCCTTCTCGCCAAACCATATCAGCCGGTTTGAACGGTGTCTCTTTTCCGAAATAAGAGTTAATCATGACGAGTTCATCGTCGCGGACAACTTTATTCGCGCCGTGTATCACCGCCTCGGTCCCGTCCGCGAGCCTAACAATGCCTTGCCACTTGAAGTGGTCAGAAAAAGCCCGGCCATCGGGAGTAATGCCAATTTCACCGATACGCGCGGGGCCTGTGTCCCACTGGTCCGCGTGACAGTTGGTCTCCGTCAGGATTTTACCGT
Organism: uncultured Bacteroides sp.; assembly: GCA_964454925.1. Taxonomy (GTDB): domain Bacteria; phylum Bacteroidota; class Bacteroidia; order Bacteroidales; family Muribaculaceae; genus CAG-873. The sequence continues at coordinate 7,788 of CAYVXC010000075.1, read as the reverse complement.
TACGGAGATTGGCATTAAAAGTCGTCCCAAGGAGAAGTTCGCTATATGGATAACTTTGACTTACACACCAGAAATTCCCGTTTGCTCCGGCGATTGCCGTGTGACCGGGAGAAGTCTGTCGTTTGGCGGCATCAACTAGCCGCTCTGTTCCGAAGAGCTGTTCGTTTGCCTGAGTCGTTTCCACTCTGACATTCGGATTGGCAAGATCAACTGTAAGAAGATTTACGTTTAGCGGATAAGCGGGGATTCTCAATCTCATCCATTGCGTTCCCGGGCCGATCTGATGCATTTCGATTGTATCAACAGCATAATCCTGACCATCGATCAGGATTGGAGTGGCCGAAAAGACCGGTGATACACCGGCGACACCGAGAACAAGGCTGAATAGTTTTTTATTAATCGGATTCATGGTTTCTGTGATTGGTTTTATGACTCCAAATTTACAAAATAAATTTCGGTCACGGAAAAACAAAACATGATTTTTTACGTTAAACTAATACTTCTTGAAATCTAATCGAATATACATCTATGGCTCTAAGTACCAATAAATCGCGCTCTTTAGCTCCGAAACTCATTTCTTTTTTTATTGTCTTTTGTATATTAGCTTCGCTTGCAATCATCCGTACCGGCTCTTTCTTTGGCGTCGGAATCTCCGGATTCAATCAGACATCCGGGGCTGAATCTTCTCCGGGAGATTCGATACTTTCTTACTCCGAAACACAGGAAATAGTCAACACAACCGACCTGTGCAAAGACGTGACGGGCTACGCCGGACCAACCCCTCTCAAAATCTATGTATCCGAGGGGATGATCGATTCGGTGATCGCTCTGCCCAATACTGAAACTCCCAAGTTTTTCGAACGGCTCGAAACCAAGGGCCTTACAAAATCATGGAACGGCAAAACTCTTGAAGAAGCGATTTCTTTGGACGTCGATGCCGTCAGCGGTGCAACATATTCCTCAAATGCCTATATTGCAAACGTAAGAGCCGGGGCGGCGTATGCTCTCGGCAACGGCATTTCAGCCGCTCCTGAGCCTGAACCGATTTCGGCAGTCTCTATTATCGCTTTTGTGGTTATATTGGCCGGAGCTACCGTCCCGTTATTTGTCCGCAAACCCGCTTACCGGCTGATTCAGCAATTGTGTAACGTCGCCATCCTCGGATTCTGGGCCGGTACGTTTGTTGACTACGCGATGATGCTGAACTTTTTCTCATCCGCTCCCCATTTCACCATCAGCTTCATCATAACTCTGCTGCTTCTTATCACCGGACTCGTTTACCCGCTCTTCAATCGTCCCAACTACTATTGCACATGGATCTGTCCGTTCGGATCGCTTCAGGACCTGGCAGGAAAAGTTTGTAAGAAAAAATGGCATCTTTCGTCTCGGCTCGTCAAAGGGTTCAACAATTTCCGTAAGCTTCTCTGGATCGTGCTCCTTTCGCTATTATATATAGGATACGGAGCAGCGTGGATCGACTATGAAATTTTCTCAGGATTCATTGTCGAATCGGCTTCTTGGATCGTGCTGCTTGCCGGAGGCGTGTTTGTCATTCTCTCGCTGTTCGTCAACCGTCCTTTCTGCCGCTTCGTCTGTCCGACCGGGTCATTGTTGAAAATCGCTTGATAATTTCTGCGACTACCCTTGTCAGACGGATCAACGGACAGAAGTGGTTACAATGGAAATATTGTTTCTGTCGAGACGCGCTTCAAGATATTCCTTAAATTTTTGAGACTGGGCGTTGGCCATCGGTCGTTTATAGTTGACAAGCACAACATTGGCCGTGTCGAGGCTTCGAGTATCAACATTGCTTATTATAGCTCTTGTAACTGCTATATCACTGACTTCAGGGAATAGTATCTTGATTTCAGGCGCGATGCGGGCAGCTAAGGTATCGTTGACAACCATTTGGGCGTTGACAGCGCTAAGAGAGTCTATGATTTCTCGCTGAGAGTTAATTGTATTCTCAGAGATCTGATACATTTCTTTCAGCATCGACGAGGTCGCTTTTGTCGCATCGAATTCATTTTCGGGACGATAACCCTGGACTATGTTTAGTCGTGTACCCTCCAGATGATACTCAGGCAGACGCTCGGTGAGCACAAGCAAAAGCGAATCTTGAGGAAGCCGCTTACCAACTAAAGTTACAGATAGTGTTTTATCTTTCCCGTTCATTTCGTGGGACGAATGAACAACGAATGTCCCGTCGAAATTGAATTGTTGTTCAACGAAACGATTGCAATTCATGGCAAAAGTTGATTGCTTATACATTGTATAAGTTAAATAACTCGCCGGTATCATGGTGAGGAGCGCTATGGTATAGACTGAATTCCTAACGCGGCGTGCACGTTGAGGGTTTGAAAAATCCTTGATATGATATTTCATCAGTTTCACTCCGACGGTGGTAGCGAAAGCAATGAAAACGGAGTTAATGAAGAAAAGATACAACGCGCCCAGGAAATATTTCATCTGAAATGTAGCCAATCCATAACCGACCGTACATAGCGGAGGCATAAGTGCAGTAGCTATCGCAACCCCTGGAAGCACATTCCCTTTCACCCGGCTTCCTATGGCTAAAATTCCGGCAGCACCACCAAAGAATCCGATAAACACGTCGTAAATGGTCGGCGATGTGCGTGCCAAAAGTTCGCTATGGCCCTCGCTCACCGGCGAAATCAGGAAGTATAAACACGAGGTCGCCACACTGAAGATTGTGGCTTTGGAAAGATTGCTGAAAGACCTTTTCATCAACTCGAAATCATGAATACCGACGGCCAGTCCCAAACCGATTATAGGTCCCATCAGCGGAGAGATGAGCATCGCGCCAATAATGACGGCGGTCGAATTGGTGTTGAGGCCTAACGAGGCTATGAATATCGCAACAATCAATATTAACGTATTGATTCCTTTGAATGAAACGCCTTCACGAATAGCAGTCTCTGCTTCAGCCTGTGGCAGAAGGAATCCTGAAAGATCAAAATAATCTTTTATTTGATTTCTTATTTTAATGAAAAAGTTTGCGTTCATCGACAAAGAATAATTGATTAGTATTCCATAAAATTGCGGATTGCCCTACAAAATTACTCAAATCTCCCCGATTATGCAAACGTTCGCGCGAAGCTTCTCCTACACAAAAAATCCTGAGCGCGGTTATCCGCATTCAGGATTTTTTTCGCGGATAACCGCGCTAACTATATGTATCAACCTTTATCAGGCTGCGAGAGCGAGTTCAGTGAGCCAGATCCACAGAGGACAGAATCCGATGAAGAGGATGACACTCAGTGTCAGAGAAGATGTGCCGGTTGCAACGTAGGTGTCGTATTCGTCCGCGATGATGATACCCGAGAATGCCGGGGGAAGAGAAGCGGCGACGACAAGCATCTTCAGGTTGAAGGCATCCATGTGGAAAAGGAGACCGAGAATCAGGACCACAGCAGGCATAACGATCATCTTCATGATTGAACCGAGAACGGCCTGCCAGTTGATCGAAATCTTGATGGCCGAGAGGGTGATACCGGCGGCAAAGACAGCCATCGATGCGTTAGCCTTAGCGATAAGGTCAAACGACGGGCTCAGATATGCCGGCCATTTCAGACCGCAGAGAACAAGGACAACAGCCAGGATAGGAGCCCACGCAACGGGCTGTTCAAGTGCATTGAGGACTGGCTTCCATGCGCTGGTCTTCTTCTTTTTGGGATCGGAATCATCGAGCGATGCATTCATCAGCGAGAGGCCGAGAGGAATACCGATCGCATTGACGACGATACCGACTATTGCAACTACAAGAGCAACCGAGGGTGTGGTTCCGAAGATAGGCTCAAGGACCGCAAAGCCCAGGAATCCGATTGTCGGCGAACCACTGATAAGAGCCGAGACAGCCGCATCAGCACCCGTGTTCTTCTTGAAACAGTATCTGAATATAAAGTAGACCAGCATAAAACACCCGAGAATACCGATAACCGATACAAGAGTCAGTTTGATATCCTTCGCCAGGTCTTCGCGGGTCGCCTGAACAATCGAGACAAACAACGCGGCCGGGAGGGCATAGTCAAGGACTACTTTATTAAATTGCTTCGCATTGGCGCCAGTGAAGACACCTTTCTTACCCGATATGTAACCCGCGAGCATCACGACGATAATCGGGACAATGGCATACAATATTATATGTTCCATACTATTCTTCTTTTATGGTTAATATAATATCGCGCTTTTAAACGGTGTATTCAATCAGGGGAGTGGGATTCAGATAACCGATGTGACCGCTTTCCTTACCCGAGTCTGCTGCTAACTGTACATCTATCAGACACGGTTTCTTCGACGCGATGGCGGCTTCGAGAGCGCTCTTGAGGTCGGCAATATTGTCTACCCGATAATTGTCGGCTCCGAAAGCTTCTCCGATGAGATTGTATTTAGCATTGATGTCGAGTGTCGTAGGAGCAGGAGCTTCGCCACCTGAAGGGTTAACTCCGACGCCATTGTAAATACCGCCATTATTGAAAATCACAACTGTGACAGGCAGTTTATAACGACAGATGGTTGCAAAATCCATTCCTGAGAATCCGAATGCCGAGTCACCTTCAACAGCTACGACGCTCTTGCCGGTAGCTACAGCGGCTCCGATGGCTGAACCCATACCCATGCCCATGATTGACCATGTAGCGCAGTCAACGCGGTGACGGGGAAGGAACATATCGACTGAATCTCGGGTATCGTCAAGAGTGTTGGCGCCTTCGTTAACGAGGATAACATCGGGGTGACTTTCCAGAACGGGTTTTACGACACTGAGTGCGCTCCAGTGGTTCATCGGGGTGACTTTTGCAGCATCGGCCAGACGAGCCTCGAATTTGGCATTTTTAGCTTTTGATTCAGCCTGGAGTGAGGGTACCCAGGTAGGATCGGCCTGCATTTTGACATCTTTCAGACCGGCGAGGATGGCGTCAAGCGAGAGATTCATGTCACCCACTACCGGTGCTGCGATCGGGACATTGCGGTCAATTTCCTCAGGCTCTACATCGAGCTGAACGAATTTGATATCGGGATTCCATTTACCGCGACCGAATTCAAGCATCCAGTTGATGCGTGCGCCGATCACCATAACGACATCTGCCTTTTCCATGATGGTCGATCTGCAAGACAGTGCGCTCAGTTCGCCATTGTCAGGAAGAAGACCTTTGGCCATTGACATTGCCAGATAAGGAATCTTATATGTATCGACAAGTTCTTTGATTTTATCTTCGGCCTGAGCGTATGCTGCTCCCTTACCGAGAAGGATAGCGGGACGCTTGGCGTTAGAAAGAATTTCGACCGCGCGTTTTACTGATTCAGCATTGGGGGCAACTTCCGAATAAACGTCAACGGGTTCGTAGAAAAGTTTTTCAGCGTCTTCACGGTTCATGATCTCTCCAAGTGCAGGTGTCGTCATGTCAATATAAACACCGCCCGGGCGACCGCTTACGGCGGCGCGATAGGCACGCGCGACGGCCGAGGGAATGTCCTTAGCATGTGAGCAACGGAACGCTGCCTTTACGAGAGGACGGGCCGTATTGAGCTGATCGAGCTGTTCGTATGTACCCATATCCATATCTACCATGGTAGGATCTGATGCGCCTGAAATCTGAATCATAGGATAACAGTTGACAGTCGCATTTGTCGTTGCGGTCAGTCCATTGAGAAATCCAAGAGAAGACACGGTCAGAAGAACTCCGGGAGTCTTCGTGAGATAGCCATGAGTGGCGGCTGCCATACCGGCCTGTTGTTCAAAGCGGAAACCATAATAATTCATTCCGATTTTCTGCATAGCGTAGGCAACTTCGGTAACAGGAATACCGACAAGACCATACACATCATTAATTCCTACTCTTTTAAGAGCCTCTGCGAGAATATACATCCCTGTGACTTGCTCGGGGAATTTGGGAGCGTCACTTGTTGTTGTCGTAGTAGTTGACATAATTTATTATTTCTATGGTATTGTTTCTTTGACTTTTTAATAGAAAGAGCGGGAAACCGGTCGACGGCTTCCCGCTCCGAATAATTTTTTTATCTTTTTCGCGAGACTTACATCTGTCCGTCTGCCAGAGGTTTGGTTGTACCGTTCTTGGCAAACTCAGCCTGCTGATCGGCCGTATAGCCGAGCGAGTTAAGAATTTCTTCTGTGTTGCCGCCCAAAGTAGGACAAGGACCGTATGTCGGCTGATAGTTACTCATTGTGAAAGGACATCCGACGGTTACGAATTCACCGACTTCGCCGCCCTGATTGATGCGGACAAGTGTGTTTCCGTCATAAAGACTTTCATCGGTCAGGATTTCCTTGGTCGACAAAACAGGACCTACAGGAACGCCTGCTTTACTAAGGATATCAGTGACCTCGAATTTGGTCTTGTCAGCTGTCCATTCACCGATACGCTGGTAAATTTCCTGTTTGTGACGGTCGCGGGCGTCGGCGGTGTTGAAATCGGGGTTGGTCAGCCAGTCTTCGAAACCGAAGGCCTTGCAAGCCAATTCGAAATCTTTAGCTCCGCGCTGAAGAATGATATAGACAAAGTTGTTATCGTCCTGAGCGCTGTCAAGAGCTCCGGCGGGTTTACATTTATAGGTCCATCCGAGGACGCCTCCACCTTCGATATTACCTGCACGAGGTACACAATCACCAAACTTACCGTTAGGATACTGGGGGAACTGTGTCAGATATCCGATCTTATCAACAGTGAGCTGGTCACGGGTCTTGATTCGGCAAAGATTCAGACATGCATTGTGCATCGACTGGTAGACATAACAACCTTCACCGGTTTTGTTACGTTGCTGAAGAGCTGCAAGCAGACCGATCAGAAGGTGCATACCGGTATTTGAGTCACCGAGAGCCGCACCGCTCTGGGTAGGTATGTCATATTCGCCTTCATACCAACCGGTCGTTGAAGCGGCGGCTGCAGTTACCTGTGCGATAGGTTCGTATGCTTTCAGATTTCTATACTGTGACGAAACAGGGAAACCTTTAATTGTTCCATAGATACACTTAGGATTCAGTTTGTGAACTTCTTCCCAGCCGAATCCGAGCTTATCCATTGCTCCGGGGTGAAGATTTTCAACAAAAATATCACACTCCTTAATCAGTTTGGTAAGAATTTCTTTACCGTCAGGCGTCTTGGCATCGAGCGAAAGAGACTTCTTGTCTGAATTGAGTTGTAAGAAATAATAACTTGGAAGATCAGGATTAAACTGAAGTTCTTTACGGGTTGCGTCACCGACACCGGGACGTTCGATTTTAATTACGTCGGCACCAAGCCATGCAAGCATCTGCGTACATGAGGGCCCTGACTGCACTTCGGTGAAATCAACCACCTTAATGCCCTGAAGGGGAGCTGTGTTCATAGTTGTATAAAATTATTAAGTAAAAGGTATAATTTCAAATCTTATAACTTATAAACACACCGGGGCACAAAGTGTTCATTCCTTAATCAAGAAAATTTTATTTAACAACTCTTATTATTTCGCCTATTCTTATTTAAACATCTAATCACATGGAATTTAGCTACAACCTGCAACCCTCTCCTACTCAAAACACCAAAGTAACAATTTAGAATTACTATACTAAATATTAGTTACAAACAATAAGTATAGTTACTTAATAAACAGAAGCAATTCTGGGAAAGATGGTTGATAAAACCCTCGTCGGTTATGAGAAAGCAAAAGCCTCCATCAATATGAGCCTGAAAGCAACACGCCTTTGAGCCTGAGAGCAACATGTACCTCACTCACAAATACACCATAGTCCAGATGATGCACGTCAGCGGC
>CAYVXC010000074.1:0-10935 GCA_964454925.1 uncultured Bacteroides sp. | reverse complement strand
TTAATCGCCTGTGTAGAAGTGAATCAGGCGTCGGAGCGCGAGGATACAACCGGGGCAGAAATGATTGATGTCGTTTATCCTCATCCGGCAATTGTCCGCAGGGCGCCATATTCCGTGAGCCGAGTATCCGCCCCCCTCGAATAGTCCAACTTCGCTATCGGCCGTCTGTTTCTCAGGCACAAGCTCCTCCCATTTGCCGTGAAAGTCGGTCAATGTCGTGATGTTTTTCTCCCAGGGCTCTATGTCGGTGGGGTAGGTATCGGTCATGACGTCGTTATCATAGAAGTATTCGTCGGCGAGCCCTCCGAACGAATGGCCGAATTCATGGACAACGACAGGTTTGAAGTCGCGGTGACGGGCTGTTGTCAACGTATATGAATTGAAAATTCCTCCCCCTCCGTACTCGTCGGTATTAGCCAGGACTATGATATGTTGTGCCGGTAGACCCGTAATCTGATCGTGGAGGCTGAATAAATCCTGACATGTCAGATAGCGGTCGCTGTAAAAAGTAGAGAAATGGGATTTAAATGCTGTATTTCTCCATTCGCCGAGACGAGGAACCGAGACTCCGCTATCGGTCGAAGGAATGAAAACAGCATAAAAGTCAAACCGGTCCTGCATTTCGCTGAAAGGTTCATGACTGAAAATCTGATCAACGGTTGTCCTTGCGTGACAGAGAAAGGAATCGCGTTCTGACGCCCTGTATCCCTCCGAAAGAATCGTGACAGGAATCCTTATCCCATCAAACGATCCCGATGCGAGACGGGTAATATCTGCCTTCACCGGTTGAGGGCGCCGGATGAGAATGTCACCGGGATTGTGGACAAAAGAGTGACGGGCGATCGGTGACCGACGGTTATCGGTCAGTTCAAGGGTAATCCTGACCGGGTCACGAGGCGCCGGGACAAGCACCACGTGTTCAAAGGCACGCGCGGTTGTATCGCCGGTCTCGATCCATTCCAGGAAAAGCGATGAGAAAGAGTGGCGATATACGGTGTCGCCGGTGAGAGTTGTCAGAGTGATCCGTCCGTTGGCGGCCAGATGGAGTGAATCGAGATTAATTCGGCGTCCATCCCAGCGTGGAGTTTTTGACTGTCGGCGAAGAGAAACTTCCGCTGCGTCATTCATTCCGGAAAAAATGTAGTCGAGTCTGAGAGTCGAATCTGTAAAGAAAGTGTCGAAATCCGCGTCAAAGCCGGGGTTAAAAGCGCAATTGGCTCTCAGCGTTAGAAAGCTGAGAGCCAATGTGGCTAAAAATATTAGCCTCGTATAAGTCATTTCAGAAATATCAGTCGCGAGCGCGATGTTTCATCGACGAAGGTGCGGGATTGGCGGGCACCTGACGTTTGAAAATTTCTTTGAAAGAGATGAGCGTTTCTGTACGGGTCATGCCGATTTTCTGCATGGTCTGGAGCAGAGACAGAAGATGGTCATTGTTGCGGGCATATACCTTGGCGAGGAAGTCATACTTACCGGTGGTATAGTGACATTCCACCACTTCGGGGATACTTTCGAGAGCATCGAGGGTTTCCTGATACTTCGACGGATCACGGAGATAAATTCCGATGTAAGCGCAAGTGTCATAACCCATAGCGGCCGACGAGATGAGGGCCTGAGAACCCACGATAGTACCGTTGGCGATCAGGCGCTGGATACGCTGGTGAACAGCAGCTCCCGAGACACCGCATTCTCTGGCTATTTCGAGGTAAGGAGTACGAGCATTTTGGCTCAACATAGCCAGAATTTTAAGGTCTAATTTGTCGTATGTATTTCTTCCCATAACTTTTTTGAGAAGCGTTTAAAATTAAACGCGGAGTTAGAAATTTAAAATAAGGTTGTTAGTTGGACTTGTAAGGTAAGGTCATTTGTTATTCTGACATACAAAATTAGGTATATTCTTTATTTTTACCAAACAATCAACCGAAAAAGTTGGGTCGGGAAAATATTTTTCTGACATTTTGATTCTTTAGTCTGATTGGAGTAAAAGCATTTATATTTTTTACAAAGTTGTGACATTATTGTTGCAGAATGTAAACAAGGTGCAGTGACGTCACGTCCTGCACCTTGCCGTATTACCAACCTTAATAACTTATATTAACAAAAATAAGCGTTATTTTTCTATTTTATAATCATTTTTTTCGTTGAGCCGTCTGAGTAGACCACGATGTTAAAGCCATTAGAGATCTGTGTGCGTCGTGTTCCGTCGAGGCCGTAGACAGCGATTATTTCAAGTTCGGAGCCGTCGGACATAATGTCATCGGCACTTGACGGCAGGTTAGTGTAGCGTCCATCTTCGGAAACGAATACTTTCATACCTCCGAGAACCGGGTAGGGATCGGTACCGATCTGTTGACCGAATGCATCCCCGAGTCGGTAGGCCACTTCACCTGATGCCATCTGATCCTCGGTAACCAGAATCTGATCCTGGGTGAAGATATATTCCTTGATGCAGAATACGTTTTCAACCTGACCTTCCTTGATGGTCGTTGAATATCCGTTCAGACATGCGCCAACACCGTCACCGGTAATTTCGCCGATACTGTAACAGTTACGGACAAAGGCACCTGCGTTACCGGTAATGCCGGCACAGGATTTCTGACCGTTGATGTCTGCATTATTAATACAGTTTGTAATTGTTGATTTGGGATACGAGCTTCCGGCAATACCGCCTGAGTAGCTCGAGAGTGCACACACAGTTACATTGTTCTCACAGCGGTCAATCACGCCGGTAGCGCCAAGCATTGCCGCAAGTCCTCCGACATATTGCTTGCCTGTTACTTCGCCGAATACGGTCAGATTCCGGATCGTTCCATTGGCATAACCGAACAATGCCTGATAGTTGGTCTCCGGTTGGTTTATATAGAGTCCTTTGACCGAAAGGCTGTCACCATCGAACCAACCGTTGAATGACGTGGCAATCGTTGAGCCGCCGACGGGGGTCCAGTCAAAGTCAGCCAGATCGATATCGGAAAGGAGGCGTGCATAAACCTCACCGGGTTTATCTTTGTTGACATGAGCGGCGAACCATGCGAGTTCGGCACCGGTTGAAATCTGATAGACAGAATCTGTTTTTTCAGGTTCGGTGAGTGTAAGTCCGTCCCATGCGCCGGCGCCGGCAGGAACAAGAGCGATGTCGAAAGTGCACGTACTTTCAGGAGTGGTCTCGTCAGGAATGTTAAAGATATTTCGGTAGCAACGATAGCCCTTTTCTTTTACAACGACCGAGTAGTCTCCGTAGGTTCCGCTATAAAGACCTTCAGCATCGGGTTCGAGAATCACGCCGTTCTGAGAGACGGCAACATCGGCGCCTTCACGGATGCCGAACAAACGGATTTTGAATTCGGCACGCGGTGTGACGGGAATTGAGACCGACGGCACGTGTCCAAAATAGGTTTTGTGAGGCACAGCCGTGAAATTGGGTGAACGTCCGCCAATCGGATCGATGAAGCGATGATTACCGATAGGATCCCCATAACCGTTAACCTGGATGGCACCTTCGTCCATGACAAGCATGGGAGACTCGGTGGTGTTGTAGTCGGCGGGAATGTCGATGCTGACGGCCTGAGCTTTGGCTGCTGAACCAAATGTGTATTGATTGGCACTGAGTATGAGGGAGGAGCCGTTGGGAATGCCGTTATATGTGATATAAGCCGACATATTATATATACCTGCAAGTTTATTGGCCGGGTGACGCAGACCACTGTATTGAATAGTTACCCGATCACCGGGCTGGAATTTCGAACTGCCGGGACGGGTTGTGTTGACGATTTCACGATGACACGGTTTTGCCGTCAGAACCTGGTAAGCGCTGTTCCCCGAGGCATCGGTCATTTTAACGATTGTTCGTCCTTCTTTCAACACGATGGTGTAGGTGCCATCTTCGGAAAGGACAACTCCTTCGGTAGAGAAGCCGTTGTATGTCATCATCCGTTCACCGATTTGAGGTTGTGCGATTTCGACTTTGGCAACTCCTTCAGGCTTGAACGAGAACCGGGCTCCGTCCTCAGTATCGAGATAGTAAAAAACATCGTGTTCAGCATCGACCTGATTACCGGCCATTTTAAGTGTGCCGATATTATATTCCTCGTTTACTAACATGTTGGGAACGATACCCGCTGCATTCGATTTGCCGACCGAAACGACATAGACCGCTGTGTTTTCAGGCCAGATAGCGCCCCAGTATTCACCACCCATGTAGGCCGTCTTTTTTGTGCCGCTATAATAGTTGAGTCCGATGGCATCATAGGTGACAAGGACGATGGCTTCGCCTGTACCGACGGCTTTGATGGTGCTCCACGGATTTATCGAAGTGTCGGAATTATCAATTTCGATAACTCCTGTCGAAGGTTTTCCGTTAAAATCGATAACTGTATAGTGGAAGTCGGGCTCCATGAAGTAATTGTTGGTCGAGTTGTCGGTCAATTGCCATGAACGCATGGCGTGAGCAAGAAAAGAGTCACCGACATTGAGATTGAGATGGCCGCGCGGATTGACATTAACGAAAATGTCGCCGGTTTCATATCCGCCGTTGGAAGTGACCGAATGGTTGATCTTCGTGGGGCTGAATGCTTCATAATCGGCATTCGTGAAATTAAGTTCCGGGCGTTTGGCCGGGTCTGTACTCATGGTGAAGTAGCCTGCTTGTGTCAGACCGTCTTTTCGCCATGTGCGGTAATTGTAAACCTGACTGTCAGCAAGGCGGTAAGTGTAAACAAGATTGTCGCCCGAAGTTTCGACAGTGACAGGTTTGACCGGTGTGTAGGGTGTGAAATGGGTGAACTTCATTGCGAGACTAAAATTAGCGTTGGCCGGTGTGGTGATTTTGTAAAAATCTCCCATAGGAATTTTCCCGCTAACATTAATGCCTGCAGTAAGTGTATTTCCTCGGTAAAGCGGCATGTAGCCTTCGGCTTCATGCTCGGGCGAAGGTCTCATCGTGACATAGATGCTGTTTCCGTTAAGAGCCAGGACGGTTTTACGACCGGCGGTAATAGAATTACCTAACGTGACGGTCTGCTTGACGCCTTCCCGTGAAAAAATGTCGACATCAATGGTATAATCCTTGCCATATTCCCAAGATGTATTGTCCTCGTGTTTATTGGTCGCGTAGATAGTGTTGGTCAGGATTGTGATCTGTTGTTCAAGACTATCCGAGACGAAAACCTCGATGGTGCCGTTAACCGTTTTATTGTCGGTCCCGTATGCCGTGACGATATAATCACCCGACACGGTTTCGAAGTTATACATGCGCGAAGCCGGTTCGCCGATGTCGATTGTGTCACCAGTCGTTTTCGAAACCATTGTTATGGTTGGAGACGTGGCGTTCATTTTCATTGTCACCTTGGTAGCCCACAAAGACGAGACTCCGACAGTGACTGCTGTGATAATGGATAGTAAATGTCTCATAATTAATAATTTATTAGTTTAATCAGTTGTCCATAAGATTTTCTTTTTGTTACGGATATAGATTTTCCCTCTGACCGGTTCGGTTACGCGGATTCCCGAGAGATCATAAAGGATTGAAGCTGTAGGCATATCGGCTGTAATATCATTGACAGACCCGTTTCCACTGGGATTAAGGGCCAGAAAATGTCCCGGATTGATGTAAACAGCAAATTTTCCGAGTAATTTTCCGTTTTGGTCCCATTGATAGAGTGCGCCTGCTGAAGCGAAAGATCCGGCGTCGGTTGCGTAGAGGTAGCCTGTGTAAGGGTTCATGTAAATTCCGTATGGTTGGCTCATTTTCAAGACCGTTGAAAGCATGTCGCCCGGAAGTTTTGCCACGATACCGGCGGCTCCGGATGTACTGATGACTTCGGCCGGATCAATGGTTACGTAGTTGAACGTGTACTGGCCTGTATAATAGGAATAGCGCGAGCCAATGGCCAGAAATTTTCCGTCGGTAGTCGTGCAGTTATAGGTGACGGCGTATGGGATAGTGACGAAACAGTGCTCACCGGCGAGGGCTGCCCGACAGTCGAAGATAATTCCGCATGCCGGAACATCGTAGTAGTCGCCCGGAGAGTTGATGCACAGATATTGCCCCGATTGTGACATTTTTCCATACAGGTTAATCACGCCGGTATCAATATTTTTTTTCAATTTCATGGTTTCTGCATCGATGACGCTGACTGTCGTTTCATATTCATGAGGTTCCTGAAAAGCATAACCACCGGTATTTGCGACGAAAAGATGGCCGTCGTAGAGCGCGATACCCTCGGGTTCGTAGCCGACTTCACAAGTCGCCACCACCTTGAAGTTGGATAAATCGATTTTTGCAACATAGCCGCGCTGGAACGTGACAATTCCGTTTACTGTCTCACATTCGTGTCCGTAAGAAGAGACATAGACATACTTGCCGTCGGAAGCGAGTTTTCGGTTATTGGGTACATTTTCCGTCGCGGTCACGGCTTTGCCGTCGGGAGTGATGAACTGAATGATGTTCGACCAGTTGATAGCAATAGCGATCAGACTGTCGTTGACCTGAATGATGTCATTGGGCGTATCACCGAGCTTGAAGCCGTTGACATCGCGGAACCATCGGTTGCTGATGATCCGGCCGTCCTCGAAGTAGGTTATCCGCCCGTTATCCGCCTGCCAGTTGCCTTCGTTAAGGAGGATTATCTTCTCTTTGGCAGTTACTGACATCACTGAGGCCAGGATTAAAAGAAATGAGTAAATAAGTTTCATAGGGTAAAGGTAAAAGTTAGACGATAGTTCCGGCCCGGCATCGGGTAGCGGGGAATATGTTCATATTGCTCATTAAGCAAATCGTTGATTTCGAGTGTGACTCCGAATCCCGCGCGATGGGCCATGACATGAAATACAGACAGTTTCATATCGACATTATTGTAGGGTTTCAGAATATCTTCGGGATCAGCGTATGACCACATTCTGCTGGAGACATGAAGGTCCGAGACAGTCAGCGATATCCATCGCCATGCGGCGATCCCGGTCACTCCATAGGACAGGGTGGGTGAGTAACATATCGGTCGGTTGTATGTCGCTTCGTCCCCTGGGTCGGTCCGGTTTAGATCGCGTTGGAGTGTCAGCGAAGTGAGAAGTGAGAAACGCCAGTCGCGGTTGGTATGGGCGCCTGATATGGTTGCGTTCAGTCCCCGGCAGAAAGTCCGGCCGTAGTTCATCATCGACCAGGTGTATGTACCTTTTAATGGTAGACAGACTATTCGGTTGGTGATCTCATTGATATAAGCGTCGGCCTGGGCTGAGAACGACCATTTCGGAGAGGCGTATTGATATTCGGCTCCGATATTCCATTGAGTAGTATATTCGGGTTTAAGATTTCGGTTCCCGGTTTGGGTGTAATAAAGGTCATTAAGGGTAGGAGCACGGAAGATTTTTTTGTACCATGCACGGATATTCAACGTCCGGTAAGCATAACCGAGAGTGATGGAGGGTGTGAAACGGTCCAGAGGATCGGCGGCTCCGGTATGCATGACCGTGTGATCCTTGTAATGCTGATGAAGAACAGATGCAGCCAGGTTTAGTCCGCGCCAGTTGGCGCGTACCGCGAGGACCTGTTTCTGGTCGAACCGTTCAACGGTCTTGAAAAATTTCAAGTCGGCTTTAAGACGCGAATAACGGAAGTCATAACCGGCATTGACCGATAGCCAGTTCCAAGGGATGAAAGCATAGCTCAGAGCGGCATAGATATCTTCCTGACGATAATGGTTGTCGACTTTGGCTGTATTCTGGTTTTCGGGATAATCGGTACAATAGCGGAGATACTCGTTGGTATATTTCGTATTGACCATCAGTCGATGATTCCGGATTGAATGGCGATAGGATGCCTGAGCAAAAAAATCACCGTCCCATTCGCGACCCACATTTATATATTTATCTGAAAGCCGTCTGACTATGCCACCCGGACAACCACGTTCAGAGTAGTAATAGTAGACATGGGAAGAAAAACCACCGTTGAAGGCCGCTCCTTCAGCACGGATATATTTGATGTCTGAATTGGTTCTTCTACCGACGGTGTCTTCGTATTCCGATTTATACCGGAACGGATAGTCACCGCGCGAGGTCAACCCTTCGACGTCAACGAAAGCCTGCCACCGGCGCTTTGACATCTGAGCGTTAGCTTTAGCCATCCATGTAGAGAAAGAAGCGCGTCTGAACTGGACCGATAGCGAATCGCTTTCGGGCCGGCGTGTCTGGAGATAGACCGTCGCCCCCGAAGCGTACTCAGAAGCTGACTGACATTCATTCAGGCGGTTAGCGTTGTATAGGTCCACGCTTTCCATCGTTGATAGAGAGTATTTCCCGAGGTCGACAGTCCCGTTTTGGGCGTTGGTGACTCTTATTCCGTCGATATATATCCCGACGTGCTGGGCTCCGAGCGATCTGACATTGACGGTTTTAAGGCCGCCCAGACCTCCGTAGTCCTTGATCTGCACGCCGGCGAAGTATTTCAGAGCATCGGCTACGCTTGTCGATGACAAGGCCTGGAGATCGGCTCCACGGAGTGATTGGGCCGTCGCGAGTGGACGCCGTGCGAAGACACGCACCTCGCGGAGAGTGTCAACGTCGGTTGTATCGGATGCAACAACAGATGCCCCCGAAACATTGACGGGCGCAAATATGATTGCACAAATAAGTATGGAGATAATAAGAATGATCCGGCGAGAGCCGAAAAACCGAGGCCTTCTGTCAGGGCACATTTGTTACTGATATTAAGCGTCCGTAAACCCGCGGACGGTGGTTAGTAATAACAAACGGCAGGTCTTCTGACTTATCCCCCGGAGAATCAGGCCTTCCCGGATATTTCGTTCCGCCAGTAACTGCGGTGACGAATCCAGTGACACTTGTTGATGTCTCCGAATATTCGCTTCAAACTCGGTGGTTGTCAGCGACAGGGACTTACAGCATCGGGTAATGTAGCAGATTTTCACTGCTTTCCCTCTTAGCTCGGCAACCCGCTCCCGGGTTGTCCTTGTTGAGAACCGATTTGCGCCACAAAGTTAATCTAAATTCTTATGCCCTCCAAATATTTTTCGGCATTTTTGTGGTAAAATTTTACTCATTTTTTTTGGAAAATCCGTCTGAAAAATTTCAGCAAATTTTTAGCGTTTTTTTATTGCATAGTTTCAAAAACTATTATTAAATTCGCGGTGTCAAAGCCTATGTGCTCCGGTCGGGACACCTGGTGCCCTGACTTAGTCTATTACGTACATTATTAATTATTCTAATATTCTTATTCTACTCAGATGGTATATAGTTTTAGAATTGTCTCAGACGAGATTAATAATTTTAAACGAGAAATCGAAATTGATGCTTCTGCAACCTTCCTTGATCTGAAAAATGCTATATGCGAATCAGTCGGTTACAAAAAAGACGAGCTTGCTTCGTTCTTCCTCTGTGGCGACGGCTGGGAAAAAGAAAAAGAGATTACCCTCGAAGACATGGGCTCGAGCTCTGACGAAGATGTCTATCTGATGGATGATACTATCATCGAGGATATGATCGATGACGAAGGTCAGAAACTGCTTTATACATTCGACTATATGACGGATCGTTCATTCTTCATCGAAATGAAGAAAATGATTCCCGGACGTACTCTTTTTGACCCGGTATGTACTCTCGCGATGGGCCATGCACCCGAGCAGAGTATCGATATTGACGAGTTCGAAAGCAAACTCGATGCAAAAACCGAGAAGAAACAGGCTACCCTTGATGACTTCGACGAAAGCTTCTATGGTGACGACGAGTATAACCCCGACGAGTTTGATTCGGAAGGTTATAGCGAAATGCTCGACGAATAAATCCACGAAGATTTAGTCTGATTGGTCATAAAAATGAACCTCCCTCATACGACCGACGTTAATACTTGAGACCGCTCGCCAGGAGCGATACATAACTACCAGGCATGATGACGACAAAGTGAAGATTTTTTTGAATTTAATGTTGTGAGTTCGCAAAAAAATCTTAACTTTGTGGTCTGATTACTGGAGTCCGCATAGGATGTTGAAACGATGCGTCGGCGGATACAGTGGCGTGAAGCCCGGACGAGTCCCGCTTCCGATTGCCGAGAGGCAAAAAATCTTATAGACCGTGTACGTCAGGTTGAAAAACCGACATCTCACATATATAATTGTAGTTAACAACGAAAAGAACCCATAATTAATTGAAATATAATAATCACTAACTCTTTTTATACACTCCAAAACACGCTTTAGACATAAGAACATACAGGTCATTCATAATCAAAAAAAGTGATAGCGGCTCGGAAAAAGGACGACGCGCGTCTTCCCTGACCGGCGTGACTGAGAAAGTACGTTATGCCCGACCTGAATTACAGCCCTTTTGAGAAGTGACTATTCACCATTACAATCATGGAAACAAACGAAAAAAAACCAAAACGTCCGCGCATCGGTCAGTCAATTTCCGGTGATGCGCCCGAACGCTCTAATTACGAAAAAACAAGTAATGACTTTGCTTCTGACTCTACTGAAGGTCAGCGCTCTTATCAGCGCCCTTATCAGCCGCGTCAGTATAATCAGGGTGGCTATAACAACAACCGCCAGGGTGGTTATAACAATTATCGCCAGAATAATTATCAGCAGCGACCCTATCAGCAACGTCCTTATCAGCAGAAACCATATAACGCCACTGATAAAGTAACCGACGGAGAAAACTCTGCATCAGCTGAAAACAACGTTCAGCGCGAAGGTGGTTATCAGCCCCGTCACTATAATAATCAGGGCGGCTACAACAACAACCGCCAGGGAGGTTACAACAACAACCGTCAGGGCGGCTACAACAACAACCGTCAGGGCGGTTACAACAATAACCGCCAGGGAGGTTATAACAACAATCGTCAGGGCGGCTATAATAACAACCGCCAGGGAGGTTACAACAATAACCGCCAGGGCGGCAACAACAACAACCGCCACGGAAGTAACAACAATAACC
>CAYVXC010000073.1:8505-10961 GCA_964454925.1 uncultured Bacteroides sp. | reverse complement strand
CGGCGATGGGCATGCCGGTCTTTTCGGCGAGTTCCCACATAGCGGGGATGTCGACGGTTGTGTTGGGAGCGCCCATGATGAAGGGAGCGCCTTCGGTCAGTGCGGCATAAGCATAGCACATCGAGGGAGCGACATGTTCTTTGTCGTCGGCCTTCATGGCTGCTTCGAGCTGCTCAAGAGTCTGGTGGTAGTTGTAGTCAACCGGGACAAACACTTCGGTCGATGCGGCCCAGAGGACAACCACGCGGTCAACTCCGTTTTCTTTCTTGAAGTTGCGGATGTCTTCGCGGAGCTGTTCAACCATTTCCCAACGTGTCTTGCCGACCATGATATTGTCACCGTCGAGACGTTTGGCATAGTTGTGGTCAAAGGCAGCCTTCATCGGTTTGATGGCGATGAGTTCGTCCTTGACGGGTTCGATGTCTTTTTCTTTCAGAACTTCGGCGTTGATGGCCGATTCGTATGCGTTGGCAGGATATACGTCCCAGGCACCGAAGACAATGTCATCGAGAGTTGCCAGGGGAACGATGTCTTTATATTTCAGATATTTCTTATCAGCACCTTCACCGACACGGATCTTGTCGAGCTGAGTCATTGAGCCGACGGGTTTTGCGAGACCTTTACGGGCCATCAGTACACCGGTCATGAAAGTGGTAGTTACGGCACCAAGGCCGACAACGAGAACGCCGAGTTTGCCTTCGGCGGGCTTAACGTTAGGATTGCTCATTTCTAATTTGAGATTTGAGTGGTTATTTTCTGTATTTTTTCTTCAGGGTTAAGTATAGCATCGCGCCAAATCATGACGGGACGCTGAAAAAGCGTGTAAAAGTACATCTTATTTTTCAAACTGAAAAAACTTTTGAGAGAAAATATCACTAAGAAATGTGAAAGTTTCCTAATTTGAGGTCCAATATGTATTTTTATCTAAATTACAGTGGACTATAGCCCCACAAATGCTACCTTATGTTAAAAGACCTCTGCGACCATTTATAACAATTTGACATTAATTTGGATACCCCGAACCAAACTTTTGGCATCATATTTGTTATACTATCAGATAGAGAATGTCGCCGAATTGCGTTTAGGCGCAAATATAGAAAAAAAACACATATTATATATAATACATAAAACATCAATTTAAATTATGGAAGAAAAAATCACTGAAAAGATCGTGCCCGGAAAATATGTCGAACTCGGTTATGATCTCTATCAGATAAACGAAGATGGAACCGAAACTCTCGTCCATCAGACCAACATGGAAGACCCCGAAAAAATTGTTTTTGGTGTCACCCGCGGTGTGATCGCTCCCCTCGAGCGCGCTCTCGACGGTCTCGAAGCCGGTGGTCAGTTTGACGTTGTAGCTAAGGCTGACGAAGCTTTCGGTCCTCGCGACGACGAACAGATTGCCGAACTCGATCGTGACATTTTCGTTGTTGACGGCAAATTTGACGACGAAGTTATCAAGAAAGGCGCTGTGGTGCCCATGATGACAGCCGACGGATTCCGCATCAACGGTATCGTTCTCGACGTTACCGATGACAAAGTGAAGATGGACTTCAACCACCCCCTCGCCGGCAAGGATGTCCGTTTCAAAGGTAAAGTTACCCTCGTTCGTGACGCTACCCCCGAAGAGCTTCAGCCCGCTCACGGATGTGGTTGCGGCTGCGATCACTCTGACTGTGGTGACCACGGTGCTGACGGATGCGGTTGCGGCGATGGTTGCTGCCATTAATCCCGATTTCTGACAAAATAACTCCGGACGGCGTGAACCAAATGCCGTCCGGAGTTGTTTTATATAAAATGCACTATGCAGTTAACTGATAATTAACCTCTATTACACAGATCTGAAATGAAAAAAGTGTTATTTGGCGCTTTGGCTCTTGCCACTGCAGCCGTTACGCTGAGCGCCTGTGGTTCGGGCGAAAAAACTGAAGGAACCGACACCGCCCAGGAACTGGTAAACGAAGCCGTTAAAGAACCCGTTACAGCCAACACACCTGCCGATGAAGTCGTTTACAACGTCGATGTTGAAAATTCAGAAGTGACCACCGGCCCCGATGGTCAGCAGGAAGTCCAGAACGAAGTTCAACTCACCCCCGAAGGCGCTCAGTAAACCCACTTACAAAAAAAGAGCCACTGAAGTCATTGGAAATCATCCGATCCTTCAGTGGCTCTTTTATGAAGTAACCAAATCAGTTATTGTTAGCTCCTCGCTGAAGCACACCGGCCATTTTGAAATACACGCCGAAATAGGTAAAGAAGAAGATAAACAGGAACCACAATCCCGTCAAGACGAAGATTATTGCGGCTATCGCGCTCAAACTCCTTATTTGAGCGACAATAAAGTAAGCGACGATAAGCGCTACTATACCCCAAAGGATGAAGTAGAACAGTCGGAGCAAGTTAACGCCAACCTTACCGACTTCTCCCTCATAGTTGTCACGGAGAGCCTTTCC
>CAYVXC010000073.1:0-8405 GCA_964454925.1 uncultured Bacteroides sp. | reverse complement strand
GCGATCGGAAATCTCGTTCTCTATCTTTTGAATCCAATGATCAGGAACCCGCGCTTTGAGCGCAAATGACCGATAGTTGCGTACTATGTCTGCGACAGCACTAATTATTGAATCAGCTCCTTTTATGTTGAATTTTTCGGCAACTATCATCATATCCATGCGGTTTATCTCATGGTTCTTCCGATTCACCGTCAGGCTATGACGATTGACATAAAACGGAGCAGAAGGATCCACCGTAAAAGTAAAATCATAGGCAGGAGAAATCGTCCAATACCCTGTCTTATCCATAATGAAACTGAAATTCTTATTATGGTCATCAATGTTGGCCCCAAGCACATTCAGCGCCATCTGACGAAACAACATTTGCATAGCCTGTTGATCGACCCCGAGACGTTGGGCCGTGTCAAACAAATCCTCGTAGGAGGACGCCTCGGGTGCCATCGCCGCCAAGGTCTGTACATGAACTTTTTCCGACCCCCTGCGATCGAAGCGCTCAGTCACGAAATGTGTCTCATTTTCAAATTCAAGCAATCGACTTGGCATCATGTTTAACCCGGCCGCATCAGCCATCAGCCAATAGCTGTACTCGATCCGTGTGGTAGGAATCTCACCGTGTTCGTCAAACTTGATGATCATGGGAATAAATCCCGCCTGAGGGGGAGCAACCTGGCCGGAAAAACATTCCATTGTGTCCGGATTAAGATTGATTACCGCTTTTGGCCGGCGACCACCGGCTGAGGTTCCTATCTTGAATAAAGATTCGATTTCCAACGTCGGGCTAAAGACAGCATGAAATCCTTTCGCTTTATCCAACGCTTTCTGAGCTAATTCAGATAGAAGCGAAATCTCGATCCTGAACGGAGTCTCCAATGCTTCGTCTGTTGGCGGGACAAATTCGAAAGCACCCATGCCGCGACGCCCGATATAGGCCAACCGATCCAAGACCGTTAAATCTTTTTGTTTTATATTATGGGCCTTTGCCCATTCATTAAAAACAAGATGGCCCCAATTATCGGGCAATGAATCAGCTATGAATGAGGGTAAGCCTCCGAACAGTTTTTCCTTGTCGGGATAGACCGGCACTCCGCCACGAGCGTGCACCCCGGTTATCGGAGCCCTTAACGGAGCGACATCAAGCCCACTATTAGCAAACGCTTGATCGAAATAGAAGCATATCTGACTTTCGTATCCATTTTTAGAAGCGACCAGGGTTCCGACCTTCCGATTCCAAAGTATTACATCGAGGGTGTTGATCATGGGGTTTTTCTTCTTACGCGTTTTGGAATATATTTGTTGATCTCACGAAGGGCCATCGGAGGAACCGGAAGTTCCGGCAAAACTTCCATCATCCTTTTTTCCATTTCGATACAGCGTAAAATCGAAATAAAATTATTAAGTGTCAGATTAGGATGACGGCCCTGCTCAAAATGGCTGATAGTCGTATAACTTACACCCGACTTCTGAGCAAGCTCGCGCTGACTAATACGCGCGGCCAGACGATATTCTTTTACTCTGCTTGCAAGAGTCTGAAGTATGTCGTAATTGGATATATAATTTCGCGGATCCATGATTCAGTATATTGATACTTGACCGCAAATATACTAATAAATATCCATATATCAAACTATATTTCCGATTATCGAAAGTAACGGCGAAACGAGTATAAAATGATTCCCGTCGATCGTCGGCGAAAAGCGTTCGATCAACGGGAACCAGTATCAGAGATGACAATTATGTTCTTTTATTTCTTAACGGGTGTCAGACCGCGTTTTTTCAGAAGACCGTCAACTTTGGGCTCCGAACCACGGAACTTCACGAACAGAACCATGGGATCATCGCTTCCGCCGGCCTCAAGGATGTTTTTCTTGAACGATGCGGCCGTCGCAGGATCAAAAATACCTTTTTCCTTGAAGAGCTCAAAACCGTCACAGTCGAGGACCTCGGCCCACAGATAGGTGTAGTAACCCGAAGCATATTCGTTACTGCCGAAAATGTGTTTGAAGTAAGGCGAACGGTAACGGTAGGTCAGTTGTTCGGGCAATCCGAGTTTCTGAGCGACCGTATTTTCGAATGCGTCAATATCGAGTTCCTGATTTTCGTCAAGATTGAGTTTGCCATATTCGAGGTCAAGGAGAGCGGCGCCGGCCAATTCGGCGGTGCGGAAGCCCTGATTATGGGTCGAAGCGGCTTCGAGCTTATTAACAAGTTCTTCGGGAATCACCTCACCGGTCTGGTAATGACGGGCATAAACCTGGAGAAGTTCGGGTTCAAGAGCCCAGTGTTCGTGGATCTGAGACGGGAGTTCGACAAAGTCGCGGTCGACATTGGTGCCCGACTGGCCCTGATAGCGTGCGCGGGATAGCATCCCGTGAAGACCGTGACCAAATTCGTGGAACATGGTTTCGACTTCGTCGAGGGTAAGCAGAGAGGGAGTCGAGGCGGTCGGTTTCGAGAAGTTACCGACGTTATAGATGATGGGGCGTGAAGACGTTCCGTCGTCCTCAGTCCACGAGCCTTTGAATTCGCTCATCCAGGCTCCCTGACGTTTCGATGCGCGGGGGAAATAGTCGGTCATGAACACAGCGACATGCTCACCGGTGTTGGCATCGGTTACATCGTAGACTACAACTTCGTCATAATACTTCGGAGCATCGGGCATTTCGGTGAACTTCACACCATAGAGTCGTTCAGCCATTGTAAAGATGCCTTTTCTGACAGAGTCGACAGGGAAATACTGACGGACCTGGTTTTCGTCGAGATTGTATTTCTGCTGACGAACTTTTTCGTTGTAATAGTAATAGTCCCACGGTTTGATTACCACGCCGTTACCTTCGGCGTCAGCGATGGCCTGCATCTCGGCGACCTCTTCCTTGACGCGGTTGACGGCGGGTTGCCAGATCTGCTTGAGCAGATTTTCGGCATTAGCGATCGTACCGGCCATCACATTGTCGGTCATGTATGAACCGAAGTTCTCGAATCCGAGAAGTTTAGCTTTTTTAGAGCGGAGTTTGAGAATCTGATTGATGACGGGGCGGTTGTCATACCGGCCCGACGAAGCAAGCGAAGTATAACCTTTATACATTTTCTCGCGGAGGTCGCGCGAATCGGCATACTGGAGGACAGGGAGACGGCTGGGCGCATGGAGTGTGAAAACCCAATGACCCTCGCCTAAACCACGGGCCGCAGCTTCCTCCGCCGCAACCTGAACGTTTGATTCGGGCAGTCCGCTGAGTTGAGCGGGATCGGTCACGACGATCTCGAACGAGTTGGTGGCGTTCAGGAGATTCTTGTTGAATTTCAGATAGAGATCGGTTAGTTCGGCGTTAAGAGCTTTCAGCTGATCTTTTTCATCGAGACCGAGAAGAGCGCCCGAGCGAACGAATTCTTTATAGTATTTTTCGAGCAGACGACGCTGATCGGTTGCAAGACCGAGCGTATCGCGTTTCTTGTAGAGAGTATTGATTCTGTTGAAAAGGGCCTGTTTCATGGCGACCTCGTCAGAGTGACGGGAAACCATAGGCTCGAATTCCTCGGCAACCGCAACGAGTTCGGGCGACGAATTCGATTCGGTCAGCGCGCCGAAGACCATGACGATTCGATTGAAAAGCGAGCCCGAACGGTCAAGTGCAAGAATCGTATTTTCAAACGTTGGTTCGTCAGTATTGTTGATAATGGCCTCGATCTCGGCGTTGTGAGCTGTGATGGCGGCTTTCAGGGCCGGGACATAATCGCCGGGCTGAATGCGATCGAACGGCGGAATATCATATTTGGTATTGTACGGTACGAGAAAGGGATTCTGTCTCATTTCCTGTGATACTTGAATGTCTTGAGTTTCTTTTGCAAACAAGGCTTCGGGCGCGGCAAGTGTTGACGCGGCGATGGCCGATGCGGTGAGAATTACCTTAATATTCATATTGATAAATGATTGATTGCGATTAATGAAGCAAAGATACGCTTTTTTTCTGACAAGTTACCAATTTGTCGCTCAATTAGTGTGAAAAAAAGTCTCAAGCCCTTGCAGATCTTCGGGTGAAAGAGTAGCCGAAAGCGAAAATCTCAGACGGTCTGTTCCGGGAGGAACGGTCGGTATGCGTATCGGGAGTACCTTATATCCGGCCTCACGCAGCTTCCCGGCTATCTCAATCGCCGCCGCCGGATTTCCGACAATTAGCGGCTGAATATGTGATGGAGACCTATCCGCCCCTCCCTCGGCCGGCAGGATTCCGGCGAGTGTCCGGGCCAAAGCACCTAACCGCTCCCGGGCGTCATCGGCTGTCAAGGCATACTGAAATGCCTTTAGCGACCATTTCACTGTCAGAGGCGGGAGGGCAGTCGAGAAAATCAGTGAGCGACATCGGTTTACGAGATATTGCCTTAATACAGGACCGGTCACCGCGTATGCTCCCATAGAGGCGTAAGCTTTTCCGAAAGTGCCGATGACAAAATCAATCTTGTCATAAGCCGGATGAGAGGCCGCGAGGCCGAGGCCGGCCTGTCCCAGAACTCCGACAGCATGAGCTTCGTCAAGATAGATCATTGCATTCGGATGCATGGCACGCGCCGCGGTCAGGCGCTCCAAGTCTGTTCTGTCTCCATCCATCGAGTAGACCGATTCCGCGACGATCACGACGCGGTCAAAGCCAGGGGCCTGAGTTTCCATGATTCGGGTCAGATGATCAAAGTCGTTGTGACGGAACCGCACGAAGCGCGCCCCGGCCGCCGCGGCCAGATTCATTCCATCGATAATCGAGGCATGAACAAGTTTGTCTGCAACAAAGAGTGTCGATTTGTCAGCGAGAGCCTGCAGGATTCCCACGTTGGCGTGATAGCCGCTATTGAACAGAAGGGCCGCCCGGCCATAGGCCTCGGACAATGCTTTTTCAAGGGTGAGATAATCGTTCTGGGACGAAGCAAGAAGACGCGACGCCGAAGATCCGGGTCTCGCATCCGGACCGATCGAATCAAAGAACGACCCGACCAACTGCTCATTTTCTGCCAGACCGAGATAGTCGTTGCTCGACAGATCTATCAGCGCGTCGTCCGCGACGGTATCGACAGGTATTGTCCGAAGATTTGAAGTCGCTTCGAGCTGAGAAAGAATCTCGCGAAATTTTTTCATGTCACACCGCGGCATGTTTTTTCACCAGTTCGATCATTGACCGACAGAGCGATCTAAGATTCTCTTCACTGATGACGTAGGGGGGCATGACGTAAACATTATGTCCGAAAGGACGGATCCAGACTCCGGCGGCTACGCAGTCTTTCTGAAATTCACCGACATCGACCGGTGTCTCGGTCTCGATGACTCCGATAGAACCAAGAACCCTGACATCGCGGACACCAGGGTGGCCAACGGCTTCGGCGAGTTCTTCTTTCAGAGTCTTTTCGATATTTCCGACGACAGATTTCATATCCTGACTGTTCAGAAGATCGATAGAAGCATTCGCGACCGCACACGCAAGCGGATTCGCCATAAAAGTCGGACCGTGCATCATCACTCCTGCTTCGCCACGTGAAATCGTATCGGCTACTTCGCGGGTTGTAAGAACCGCACTCATAGTCATATAGCCGGCCGTCAGGCCTTTACCCACAGCCATGATGTCGGGTTCAACGCCGGCGTGTTCCCAGGCGAATAGCTTCCCTGTGCGCCAGAAGCCGGTAGCAATTTCATCAAAAATCAGGTAGACTCCATAGCGGTCACACAGTTTCCGGGCTTCGCGGAGATACTGAGGATGATAGAACCACATTCCGCCGGCACCTTGCACGATGGGTTCAAGGATAAGGGCCGCAATCTCTTCGTGATGTTTCTCCAGAACGCTTTTCAGCGGTTCGATGTCGGCCTGATTCCATTCGCCGTCAAAACGCGACGAAGGCGAAGGAACGAAGTACCGGATCGGAAGCGCCGGCCCAAAAGCACCGTGCATCCCGGTGACAGGGTCACAGACGCTCATGGCGTTCCATGTGTCGCCGTGATAGCCGCGACGCGGAGTGACGAAATTGGTCTTCTGATGATCACCGCTACGCGAGACAGCGGCCTGGACTGCCATTTTCATCGCGACCTCGATTGCCACACTTCCGGAATCGGCGAAAAATACGTTATTCATCGACGGAGGGGCCATCGAAAGCAGTTTCTTTCCGAGCTCGATGGCCGGCCGGTGGGTCAGACCTCCGAACATGACATGACTCATATGCGCCAGCTGGTCGGTGACAGCCGCATTAATGACAGGATTGTTATAACCGTGAATCACACACCACCAGGACGACATTCCGTCTATGAGACGTGTGCCGTCCGCCAGATAAATATATTCGCCTTCGGCATGATCGACGACATAGGTCGGAAGAGGATTGATAGTCGAAGTATAGGGATGCCACAGATGTTCACGGTCGAAGCTATCGTGAAGCGGAGATTGTTCCTGTTGATTCATTTTAGATGTGAGTGTACTCAAAAAACATAGCCGACTTTTACGAGGGCGTTCAACGTTCTGGCTTTCGTATCGAAGACTCCGAAATTTTTCGCTATATTTTTCATTCCGGTGTTGAGTTGGACACCTACGTGATAGTGCCGGGCAATAGTCAGTCCGGTTGAGATATGAATCCCGTAGTCATAAGCGATTATTCGGTTCAGCAGTCCGTCATCGGCATTAAAATAGTCGGTGTTGTGACTCGTATGGGTGACATAGCTCTGTCCGAGTTCATTGGTTGCAGAACGATATGTTGAATTATCAGTGTAGCCGCCGAGTCCTCGCGAGTAATAGATACCGACGCGGTTGATCCAGCGTACTTTAGAACCGATGTTGAATCCGAGTTGGGCGTAGATCGGTATGTCTAACGAGGTATATCGGTTCGAGGTATACATCGAAGTCAGTGTACCGGTCTGTCCGTTCTCGTTCAGAAGTGTAAGGCTATAGTAGTAATTGTTGATCGAAAAATCGACACTGGTACCTATTCCGAGGAAATTGTTGATATTCATGACCGCTGACACTCCAACCGCGAAACTGTTGCCTGGAGTAAGGGTAAACGATCCGACAGTACCGATCTGTGACGGATAGTTCTGACGGATTGTAGAAATTCCGTCGGCCAGATGGATTCCGACTGAAACGAGTCGTGAGGCCGGTGAAACGTCGACGAATTTAGTATTGTTTTCAGCCCGGGATGTTATAGCCGTCAGAAAAACAAAAGTCAATAACAGGATTTTCTTCATGACGAAGGAAAAGAATTTAGGGATCACGTAAAAGCTTATCAGACGCGCGGATTCGGACCTGCACCTGTCAGACGGTTACTTTCGGTTTTCACCGCGTCAGCGGCGACCTGGGCCGGCTGGGACTGCGGAGCGACAACTCCGGTAGCGTCAGAGGGAGTGGTGTTACGTCGGTTAAAGTCGGCGGTCGTAGCGGCCTTTATGCGGTCGTGTATACTCTGATGCGAACGATCTTCCTTAATCTTAACTTTGATTTGATCGAAGCCTCGGCCGTAGACACCGCTGACATTTGCCTGAGTAACCAGCGCGTCATTGTCTATCGATTTAATGATTCGGAAAATATTGACCGATTCGATTTTTCGGCACATCACGATGAGCATCTTGACCGGTTGTTTGCTGTAAAAACCCATGCCATCGATCACTGTACATCCGCGACTTGCATCGTTGTTGATCGCCGTCGCGATTTCTTGCCACTTTGATGAGAAAATCGTGAATTGAACAGCCTGGCGGTTCGTGTTGATGACAAGGTCGGCTACATAAGATACCAAGCAGAGCACGACGAAACCATAAACGATCTTATCTATCTGATGAAACAGAAAATAACCCGACGAAATGATGAATACATCGGTGTAGAGCATCATTCGGCCGACCGTCACATTGGAGTGTTTGGAAACCATGGCTGCCACGATATCCGTTCCCCCGGATGAACCGTTGTGGACGAACGTGAGTCCTATTCCGAAACCACAGAGGATGCCACCGATGACAACACTCATAAATGGTTGACCCTGAACAAGTCCTTCCGCAAAAATTGGTTGGAAAATACCGACCCAGATTGATATCATGGTCGCCCCGAAAATCGTACCGAGAACAAATTGACGACCTACCACTCGATAGGCTATTGCAAGCAGAGCCAGGTTCAGAGCATACTGGGTGATCGCAACGGGAATTCCACAGGTGAAATAGACCAGTGTACTGATACCTGCAAGCCCTCCGATAACCACTTCATTTGGCAAGATAAACGCCGAGAAACCAAAGGCGTAGATCGCCATGCCCAAAGTGATAAAGAAATAGTCTTTGGATGTGCGCCAGAATTTATCGCTTGAGACTTTCATATGAAACGTATTTGTCTTGCAAAGTTAATCAAAAAAAATGACAAACGGAATAATGCTGTCGGCCGACAGACTATTCCGCTGTATTTTTCACCCCG
>CAYVXC010000072.1:5916-10984 GCA_964454925.1 uncultured Bacteroides sp. | reverse complement strand
TTTCTACCTAAAAGCTATGTGTATATCGGAATCAGAACTTGGGATAACCGGGGTTTTGGACATAGATGCCGCCCGAGAAGTTATACTGTGCGACAGGAACGGGGAAGTATTCTTCGCCGGTTTCGAAGGAAGCGTCGCGATAGTAGATGCGTTTCGACTGTTCAGCCGCAAAGAAGTTGTTCATGGTTTCTTTGGCGATACCCCAGCGTACAAGGTCGAAGAAACGTTCGCCTTCCATCGCTTTTTCGAGACGCATTTCGGTCCGGAGAGCCTGACGGGCATATTCCTGAGTCCAGCCGGTTTCGGGATAGAGACCGATTTTGTAGTTGGCCGCTGTTTTGGTCGGGTCGTAGAAGTCTTTCACGTAGGCGCTGTTCTGAGCGCGTGAACGGACTTTGTTGATGAGCTGGCGTGCTTCGTCGAGACCGGCGCCACCAAGTTCGATGAGTGCTTCGGCTTTATAGAGAAGAAGGTCGGCATAGCGGATGATTTGCCAGTTCAGACCTGACGCACCCCAGGGCCAGCCCTGAAGGGCATCGGGCGATTCGGGCGAAAGCCAGAAGCGTTTGGTATTATTGTAGCCATAAACATCGGAATTACGGACCCAGAGACCACAGGGGCGTTCCTTGAAGGTCTTATAGGTGATGGTCGGACGACCGATCACGAAGTCGAGACGCGGGTCGACATTGCCGGCGACGTTTTCGAGAGTGTAACCACCTTGCTCATCAAATTTGACGGTTCCGTAGTCGGGCTTTTTCTGATAGTCAAACACGGGCAGTCCGTTTTCGTCGGTCTGGTAGGCGTTGACCAGATCCTGCGACGGGAGGAAGAATCCATCGCCCTGCCAGGGACAGCCGGGGCCTGTCATCGAGTTGAGCAGATTGCTCCAGTTGATTCGGCCGGCGCTACCTGAACCGTCGTTTGTCGAGAACTGGACGGCGAGGACAGATTCAGAGCCGTTTTCATATTCGAGCAGATCGAGATACTGGAAGTCGGCGAGGAGTTCGTAACCCTGGATCTTGTTGATGATGTCGACGACCTCCTGAAGGAGATTGCGGTTGATGTTGATTACTGCGTTGGTCTCGGGATCTTGTTCGTAGGCCTGATAGAGTTTGACTTTAGCTGCATAAGCAAGAGCGGCGCGACGGTTTATGCGTCCGATTTCGGGTTGATTGTCAGGCAGGTCATTGGCGGCATCGAGGAGATCGGAGGCGATGCGGTCAAGATGCTGCTCGCGAGTGAACTCATCGTTTCTAACCGTGGTATATTCGGTTTCGGGGAGGTCAATGTCCATATAAGGAATCCGGTTGAACAGGCGGACCAGTTCGAAGTACCAGTGATCGCGGATAACGCGGACTTCGGCGGTTCTGACTTTCTTGTTTTTATTAACTTCCTCGGTGACTTTGTTGAGAGCACGAATGGCCGAGTTACAGCGCGAGATGCCACAATAGACGTTGAACCATTTACCATCGAGGAAACCGTTGTTGGGCTGGATTTTCGAAGTTTCCATATCGTGGATTTCCCAGGCATCGGTTTCACCGCCGCCGCCCTTATAAGCGTTGTCGGCGCGTACTTCGCCATAGCTCCAGTTGGTTAACGGAAACCAATGGGGATCGTTTGAGTCTGCATAACGGCATCCGAAGGTGGCGTATGCACTGTTGACAAGGAGATCGACGGCTTTGGGGTCATTCATGTTGCCTTCGGAAAGAGTTCCCTGAGGCTTGTTTTCAAGAAAATCATCGCTACACGAGCCGAGAGAGAGACCGACGATCAGGGCTAAAGCTATATTTTTGAGTTTCATTGATATTTCAGAATTTTAAAGGTGATTAGAAACCGAACTGGATACCGAAAGTATACTGACGGGGCAGGGCGTAGGGATAGCCGAGACCTTCGGGGTCAGCACCGCTGTACTTGGTGATGGTGAACACGTTCTGAGCCTGGAAATAGATTCGGGCATTCGTCATATTCAGTTTGCTCTGGATTGACGAGGGTAATGTGTAGCCGAGAGTAAGTGTTTTCAGGCGGAGGAAAGAACCGTCTTCGATATAGTACTCCGAGCCTTCATTTTCGCGGTTGGAGTTGTTGATTGACGGAGCGGGGACTTTGGAGTCGTAGACACCGGTTGTCAGATATTTATCGTATGCTTTCGCTGCATTGAGCAACTGAGTGCCGTGGTTACCGGTCCAGAGGGGGAAGAAGTCGGTATAGTATTTCGAGTTGTTCCATGCGTCACGGATGATGCTGTTGAAGAAGAGGCTGAGGTCGAATCCTTTCCACATCGCTCCGAGGTTGATACCGAACTGAGCTTTCGGAAGGTCAACGCCGAGCCATGTGCGGTCACGGTCAGAAATCTCGCCGTCGCCATTGGCATCGACATAGCGCACACGACCGACAGCAGGTTCACCGAAGCTGATTTTGTATTTTGATTTGTAGGCATCGACTTCCTCCTGGGTACGGAAAATACCGTCGGTCTTGTAACCCAACCACGAGCCGAGCGCGTGGCCGACGATTGATTTGTCGATACCGTTACCACCGCCCCAAGTGTAGTAGATGTCATCCATGAGACCGGTAACTTTGTTCTTCATGATGGTAGCGTTGACACCGACACTGTAGCTGAGACCATTGTCGAGAGACTGGCGCCATTCGGCAGTCATTTCAACACCGTGGTTGACCATCGAACCGCCGTTGTACCAGCAATAACCGCCTTCACCGATCGTTGCGATATAGGGTTTTTCGACGAGCATGTCGTTGGTCTTTTTGTGGAAGTAGTCAAACGAGAAGGTGAGCTGATTGTTCAGGAACGAAGCATCGAAGCCGACGTTGGTCTGATAGGTCTTTTCCCAGGTGAGGTCGGGGTTGGTCGAGCGATAGCGGAGCGCGCCGGGCGAAAGGGTATTTCCACCGCCGATGGCGTAAGCCGCACGGTCGAGGTCCATCGAGTATTTGGCATAGAAAGCATCGTTGGCGATAATGTCGTTACCGTTCACACCGTATGCACCACGGATTTTGAGGTCTGTCAGCCATGCACGGGTGTTTTCCATGAAGTTTTCCTGGCTGATACGCCAACCGAGAGAGACAGAGGGGAACCAGTCGTAGTTGTGGGATGAAGAAAGGCGTGACGATGCATCGCGGCGGATGGTGAACGAGACGAGATAGCGGTTGTTCCATGCATAGTTGAATTTGCCGAATACAGACCACATTGAATAGTTCGAAGCGCCGGAGCCCGTATTTTTATTGTAGGTCACGTTGCCGAGATAGAGATAGTCGGGATCTTCGATTTCAAGTCCTTTACCTTCACCGAACATGTCCTCGAAGTGGTTGTGTTTTGATTCGACACCGATGAGAGCCATGATGGAGTTTTTACCGAAGTCTGCATTGTATTGGGCGGTATTTGTCCATACCCAGTCAACGGTTTTGCTTGAATATTGATACAGGTTGTTAGTGTTGTCGCGCAGGTTAGCCGGGGTGAAGTTCTTGTCTGAACCGTTATGGTAGTTGATACCGAAGTTTGTCTTGACAATGAGGTTTTTGATCGGTTCAATCTGGAGATAAGCGTTACCGAACACACGCCAGTATTCGTGTTTGTTCGAGCTTTCTTCGGCGATCTGGCGAACAAGGTTGGGGGTATCGTTGAGACCGAAAGCCACCTGGTCGTTGTAGTTGCCTTCCGAGTCATAGACTGTGCGGGCCGGATGCATCTTGATGGCATTTTCTTCGATGCCGCCGGGTGCATTGTGCTGTCTCCACCAGTTAAGGGTCATATTACCACCGGCACGCAGACGGTTGTTGAGGAAACCATAGTCGGAGCTGAAACGAGCGTTGGCCTTGCGGAAATCGGAACCTTTGATGATACCGTCGTGATCGAGCCAGCTGAGCGAAAGAGATGATGAACCGTTTTCGTCACCTTTGGAAAGACCGACGCTATAGGTCTGCATCAGAGCCGTGCGGTGGATTTCTTTTTCCCAGTCGGTGTTCTGGGGTGTCACAGCGACACCGTTGAGGTTTGCGTAAGGTTGGAGAACCGGAGTCGCGCCGTTGCCATAGATCTCAGAGTTAGGTGTCGTTCCATAGGAATACTTGTAGGCCGACCAATAGACCTGACCCCACTGGTCAGCATTCATCATGGAAAGTCCGCTGTTATAGGTCTGAGCCGTCAGAGTGGCATCGAAGGTTACCTTACATTCACCTTTTTTAGCACGTTTGGTCGTGATGATTATGACACCGTTTGCAGCCTGGGCACCATAGATGGCAGCCGAAGCGGCATCTTTCAGCACCTGAATCGATTCGACATCGTTGCTGCTAAGAATTGTGCCGGGGTTTTCACGGGTCATCACACCGTCAATTACATAAAGAGGTCCGTTGGCTTCACCGCGGAACGACGAAGCACCGCGGATCGATGTGCCTGTGCTCAGACCACCGGGGGTACCGTCGGTGGTCACGTTCATACCGGCGACACGGCCCTGAAGAGCCTGCACGACGTTACCGGTGGGAGTGTCGGCCACATCTTTCATCTTGACGACAGAGACCGAACCGGTCAGGTCAGCTTTTTTCTCAGTCGAATAACCGACGACAACAACTTCTTCGAGAAGTTCCGAATCCTCGGTCATCTCAACCATCATAAAAGAGTCGGTTGCTTTAAGTTTTACACTTTTATAGCCGATATAGCTGAATTCGATTTCAGCACCGGCAGGAACAATAATACTGAAATTACCGTCGAGGTCGGTCGAAACGGCGGCTTTGTTTGCCGGGCAGACAACCGAAGCGCCTAAAAGCGGCTCGTTGTCGCTTTTCGAAATAACAGTACCTTTTACTGTCAGATCGGCGGCATGAAGGGAAAACGCTACCAATAGCGCTGTCACCAGTGTTAGTAAAGTTTTTGTCATGATAATAGGTATGATTGATTATTTAAATATTTTTCCACGGATTTTGATTCACGAGCGGTGGTCGTCAGCGCGACCGTGTCACGGTGTCAGATTGACAGTGCAAAATTAGAATGTATTATCTAACCCCCTAAAATTCAGATGTTGCAAGAAATGGTAAAAATGTATCAGCGCAACAAAATTACAAC
>CAYVXC010000072.1:0-5816 GCA_964454925.1 uncultured Bacteroides sp. | reverse complement strand
ATCTAAGCTAAATTTCCTTTTAATTTGGCTAATTATAAATTTATTACTAATTTTACTGTTACAGATCGTACTGCATAAGCCACGGTTCGGGGTTAGGCAGAGCGGGATGTAATTAAAACACCTTCAAAAGCGTTTATCCGCGCTGATTCTTGCCTATTGGAATTTCTCGCAAAATTCATACTTGTGGCAATGCGAGAAGCCTCCAATAGCACGACGGTAAGATACAGATTCCTGCGCTTTATTCGTACAACTCCAAACGCCAACGAGAGGATGACCGCGGCAATACAAAACACCATGAAACGATCGTTTCTTACCTTCTTTGTCGGATTGATATCCGTTATGTACGCGTCAGCTCAAAGTCAATATGCGTTTACTGACAAAGCGACAGTAAATCTTCGCCAAACCCCATCGACCACCGGTGCTAAAGTGGGCAGCTTGACCAAAGGGCTGATGATTCCGCTCGTGGAGGCAGATTGGGAAAGCGGCTGGTACAAAGTTATGTTCAACGGAAAGGAAGCCTATGTAGCCCAATCAGTATCGAATATCTGTGATGCGGAAATACCCCGAGACATGCTTGGAAAAACATTGGAGTCTACGGCACCGGCCGATAAAATACGCTTCCAAGGAGACATCACCATCCGACCGGTTGGAAAGACTCACGCTGTCATCGAGGTTACTTGGATGCGTACAAATCTTCCGGCTGAGACATGGAACTGGCTGGCTGATGTAAACGCGGATGGGACTATTGTCGCAACCCATCAGTTGATGACCCCCTACGTTGATACAGACCAACCGATTGAGAAAATCATGGAGGATGCCGACAAACTTGACTCCACAATCCCGGTCGGTTTCGGAGAGTTCAACAACACCCTGTACTTCAATGGTTGGGTATTCTCTGAGTTTGAGTAATACCAATACCGATATCACCTTAAAATCCTCATTACAATGAAAAAATTTCTCTCAATTCTTCTTTTGGCAGCCCTCTCGGCCGTCACCTCCAATGCCACAATCCTGTTTCCTTTTTTTGTTGACATCGCTCCTTCATATTCAGAAGGCAATCTTCCGACTCTTGCTGAAGCCGGTATCAAACAGGTGATGTATAGCTCAGATACCCCGAGTTTTTATCCCAAAACTTTTGAGCAGGCCATCATCTTCTTTAAGGACACCCTGCCCGGCGATGTCAAAGTCGAAGAATCAAAAGTCGGGAATATGAGGCTCGTGACCTATACATCTCTAACCGACAACAAGAGCGACGCAATCGAGACTTCGGGCTATCTCTGCAAAATCTACATTCTTGAGCAACCTGACGGATCTTTTCACTCGGCCTATTTCGAAGTGCAGGTTCCGGACAACGAGTCGAAATGATTGGAAAAAGTGTTAAAACAGCGCTTTAAGGGCTGATACGTTTGTTTTTCTGAGATAATTTGTGTATCTTTGCACGTTAAAGCGAGCGTTTTGGCCGACCTGAACGATTCGCGGCGGTCATAAAGCTTCCGTTTAACGGAAAAAACCGACACTGTGAATCATCCGGTCACCCGGGCCGAAACGTCTCAAACGATTGTAATCTCTCTTTATACACCACTTTATAACCAACCAGTCACAAGAATGAAAAAATTCCGCATTTTCGTCTCTGCCCTCGCCCTGGCTTCGGTCGCCCTGAGCGCTGACGCCATCGTAGCGAAACGCGATGTGATGACCGTCACTCAGCCCGACGGCACCACTTTAAAAATTAAAAAGGTAGGCGACGAGATACTCAGCTTTACAATGACTGAGGACGACGTTATCCTTCACGAGGAGAACGGCCTCTTTACCTATGGCCGCGTGGCCGCCGACGGTTCGGTATCCTCGACCGGTGTCATCGCTGCCAATGCCGAAGCCCGCAAAATGCTTTCTTCGGCAGTCATCACCCGTCTGTCTGATGTCGACATCAACGCCATCGAAGCGACTCCGGCCATCAGCAAACGCCGCGCCCAGACCGTCATCCTTAAGGACGACGCTCCCGCTTCGCGCGCCATTCCTCAGTCTGGCATGGGCCTTATGCGCGCCGGTTTCCCCAACCGAGGCAATGTCAAAGGTCTCATCATTCTCGTTGAATATCGCGACATCAAGTTTACCCACCCCAACCCCGGTCAGTATTTCAACGACATGATCAACAAGCCCGGGTTCAGCGAATATGGCGGCACAGGTAGCGCTCTCGACTTCTTCACCCAGAACTCGAACGGCGTGTTTACCCCCGACTTCGACGTCTATGGTCCCATCACGCTCTCGAACGACCGCGCATACTATGGCGCACAGGCCGGCACTCAGCACGATGTCCGCGCATACGCAATGGTCACCGAAGCATGTCGCGCACTCGACCCCGAAGTCGATTTCAGCCAGTATGACACCGACGGCGACGGTCAGATAGACAACGTCTTCCTCTTCTACGCCGGTCAGGGTCAGGCTTCGTATGGTCCCGCCGAATCGGTATGGCCCCACGCATGGTATGTACGTGACGGTGCAGGTGTAACCTGTATGCTCGACGGCGTCCTCCTCAACCGTTATGCATGTTCAAATGAATGGGAACAGACCCGTCCCGACGGCGTAGGCACCTTCATTCACGAATTCAGCCACGTAATGGGTCTTCCCGACCTTTATTCAACCGGTTCAAGCAGTCTGACCTGTACTCCCGGTGCATGGTCGTGCATGGACTACGGCCCCTACAACAACAGCGGCTGCACTCCTCCCAACTATGGCGCGTTCGAACGCAACGCTCTCGGTTGGACCGAGCCTATCGTCCTCGACAAACCGATGACTGTCAGCCTCGAAGAAATCACGGGCAACCGATGTGCGATCATTCCCGTCGAAAAGGCTACCGCCGACCCCAACGAAAAGTATACCGAATTCTTCCTGCTCGAAAACCGTCAGAACACCGGTTGGGACACATACGTTCCCGGTCACGGCCTGATGATCTGGCATATCGACTATAACAAGGATATTTTCACACGCAATAACGTCAACAACTCGACCAGTCACCAGTATGTGGACATCGTCGAAGCCGGCGGCGTAGCCAATACAACGAGCATGTCGGTCATGGCTTCTTACCCCTTCCCCGGTACTAAAGGCGTGACCTCGTTCACATCTTCGACTACCCCGGCCCTCAAATCGTGGGCCGGCGAGGCCATCAATGTACCCATCACCGATATCGAGGAAGAAGACGGCGTGGTGACTTTCAATGTCCTTGGCGGCGGTGACCGTCTCGCTGTTCCCGAAGTCAAACCGGTAGTCAAGGGTGACGATTATTTCGTCGCTTCGTGGAGTCCCGTTGCAGGCGCTACCGACTACCTTCTCAGCGTAACGGCCTATCCCGATGATGAAGTTTTCGAAGAAAAAGCCGACTTCGGCACCGGTAGCTCGACAACCGCAACCTTGCCCGAAGGCTGGACCTCGTCGGTTGATCCCGCTCCGACCTACACTTCGACCAGCAACTATGTCGTCATTCCTTCCCTGAAGATGTCGACCGCCGACCAGTCTCTCACAACCCGCGTGTTCCCCTCGGATGTAAACTACATCTCGTTCTGGCACCGCGGCCAGACCGCTCCCACCCTCATGTCATCGACAATCTCGGTTCTCGGACTGATCAACGGTGAATGGGTTGAAATCGCTCTGGTTTCTCCCTCGGGTATGTCGGCCAACGTTTTCGAACTGACCAATGTTCCTGTAGGCGTTCGTCAGGTCAAACTTGTGCTCAACTTCAAGAAGGGTGCTGTCGCAGTCGATGATGTCGTGGTCCGCGGCGGTGGCAAATCTCTGCCTCTCGGTGACTATGTCAACAAATCGACCGAAGGTCAGACCGAAGTACGTGTAAGCAATCTTATGAAAGGTTATAACAAATATTCTTTCACAGTAAAAGCTAAAAACGAAATTCAAGTTACACGCGCAAGCGATCCTGTGACCGTTGAAATCGGCAGTGGTGTTGAAGACATCGTTGTTGACGGTGAGGAAGACATCAATGCTCCCGTGCGCTATTTCAACCTCCAGGGCGTTGAACTCAGCAGCCCCACTCCCGGCACTCTCGTGATTGAACGCCGCGGCAACAAGGCTCGCAAAATCATCGTACGCTAAACTCAATTTAGGAAAATAATTACCCGACAAGGCCGGTCACGATAAAACAAATCGTCACCGGCCTTGCTTTTATACCGACAATGTCATGAACAGCGAAATCACAATCTCGGCCGCACAAAACGAGGTCGACCGATGGATAAAGTCAATCGGAAAGGGATATTTCTCAGAGTTGACCAATATGGCAGTCCTGACCGAAGAGGTCGGTGAACTGGCCAGGATAATCTCGCGACGCTTCGGTGATCAGAAACCTAAACCGGGTGAGAATCTCGACAATAACCGGCTCGCTGATGAATTGGCCGACGTTCTCTGGGTGGTTATGGCAATCGCCAACCAGACCGGAGTGAATCTCTCGGACGCATTTACCAGAAATCTTTCAAAGAAAACCAATCGCGACGCCACGCGCTTCGCCTGAATCAAAGACAACCTATGAGCGAAAATACTCCAACTCCGCAACTCCCCGAGGCTTTCCTCGCCATGCTCGATGACCTCGGTCTGGAAGAACTGGGGGATGTTCTTGCCGGAACAGAACCGGCGACATCGGTACGTCTTAATCCAAAACGCGCCGGCGGTCATGCTGCCGGTCATGACCGGGTTGCCTGGGAACCCGATGGATACTATCTGGCCGACCGACCGGCCTTCACGTTCGATCCCGGGCTTTATCAGGGACTCTACTATGTCCAGGATGCGTCGTCCATGATAACAGGCCACGTAGTCAGAGAAATCTGCCGACGGTTTTTTCCAGGGGAAAAGCCACTTGCCTACCTTGATCTGTGCGCGGCTCCGGGCGGAAAGACTACGGCTGCAATCGCCTCGCTCCCGGAAAACAGCACGGTGGTTGCCAACGAATATGAAGCTGACCGCGTAATTGCCCTCGCCGATAACATAGAGCGCTGGGGATCGCCCGAAGTTGTGGTCACCCGGGGTGACGGAGTAAAAATCTCAAAGGTCGGAGAAATTTTCGACATAATCGCCACTGATGTCCCATGCTCGGGGGAAGGCATGATGCGTAAAAACGCTACCGCCGTAGATCAGTGGTCGCCGGCGCTTATTGCCGAGTGTGCCGCCCTTCAGCGCAGCCTCGTAGAAGCAGCCTGGTCGGCATTGAAACCGGGCGGTTTTCTCATTTATTCCACCTGTACTTTCAACCGCAAGGAAAACGAGGAAAACGCCGAATGGATTCGTGACAATCTCGGAGGAATCCCCGTTGATCTCGGGCTGACGGAATTTGAGGGAGTTACGGGAGCTATTGACTCTGAGATTCCCGCCGCACGGTTCATTCCGGGCCGCATCCGCGGAGAAGGGTTATTTATAATACTCTTCAGGAAACCTGGAGAACCGGTAAATCAAGCAAAAAAGTCAGCGAAGAAAGCAAGCAAAGGACCAAAGAAACAGGCTAAGCCTATTGACCGGGAGGTCAGCCAATGGATCCAAGGCGGATATGAACTTACGGCAGAAGCTGACGGGGAAACTATCCGTGCGGTCAGCGAACGGACCGCGGAAATGACCGCAGCAATGGCGAAAGCCGGATTCAAAGTTGTCAGGTCGGGACTGACGGTCGCCACCTTAAAGGGCGGTCGACCCGTGCCAACACAGGCTCTTGCGACCTCAGATATCCTGAATCACGGCAGATTTGAAAAAGTGGATGTCGATTACACGTCGGCTATCTCATTTCTCCGGGGAGAGGCTCTCCGGCTTCCGGACTCCACACCAAA
>CAYVXC010000071.1:0-11080 GCA_964454925.1 uncultured Bacteroides sp. | reverse complement strand
AAATTATCTTTTCATGTCGTCCAACCATAGCGGTAAAGGATTTATTATAGTCAGAGGTATTCATCATCTGTGCCCTTATACAAAGTTAGTAGCAATCTTGATAGAAAAGTTCCCTTTTATATGAAAATATTATGATTTATTATTTACCGTCGACCCTTTAAAATCCAAAACCAATACCTAATGATTCTGCAACACCCCCATACCGAGAACCCGGTTTTTAGCTACAATGCGGCAGACAAGTCGATTTCGCTCGGTTTATGATTCCACCGGCGGAGTATCGTCGGGAGTATGCAGTTTGCGCCGCAAATTGACGAAACTCCATGTAAGGGAGGCGACAAAGGCGATGCTCATCAGCGAATATGACCACATTAGGTTCGGAATCAGCGAAAAAAGGAAACATAGTGTAGTGATGACGATTGCTATCCCCATTCCTTTCAATGATTCAGCTGTAAAACCATAGCCGTAGATGCGGTGATTGACAAGGTAGTAGACAAGGAGACACAGGATATTGTCTAACAGAAGGGCATAGCCCAGGCCCATCAGCCCGAAAAAATAGAAGCCCAGACAGCTCAGGGTAAAAGTCAGGACGTTCCCAAAGAGTCCTTCGAGATAGAAAAAAATCTTTTTATCACCCTTTGCAAAGGTTATATAGGCCATGGGCATCATCAGGGCCCGGAAAGTAATTCCGAGTCCCATCCATCTCATCAGCGGCAAAATCGGCTCGTATTCCCGCGTAAAGAGTACACGGATGACGATTGGCGCTGTCAGAATAAGCAGCGTGGCGGCAGGCATGATTATTAGCGCCACAATTTCGGACTGGCGATTGACGATGTCATGCATCTTTTTGTTGTCGGAAGCGGCTTTGGTCAGACGCGGGAAATAGTCCATGGCCATGGCGGTAAACACCATGCCTGAATACTGGGCAGTGGCCGAATTGGCGGCCTGATAAAGGCCGATATCTCTTATCGAGCCAAATATTTCGATGAAAATGTTTATTCCGTATGTCACCAAAGTGCCTATCAGATCACTGGCCATCAGTATAATGCCCAGACCGATCATTCGTTTTATTACCGGTGCATGATCTTTCAGGTTAAATCGGAAAGGAGCTGAGCCGAAACTCTTCCGGAGCGAAAAATAGTAGAACAGGAACATCGTCAACGAAAGAGCGATCATGGCAGGCACGATCCCTTTCGTTCCATAGAAATAGTAGAGGGGAACACCTATCACCAGCCCCGTCACTCCGCCGACTATAGATGCTTTCGAAAGCCGTTTCACTTCATGCAGCCCTTGAAGCATAGAAAGTAATCCCGTGCCTGCGACACCGAACGCCACAGCGATACCGAGCAGCATGAACTGCCACGACATATCGGTATTTCCGAAGGTCAGACGGCTCAAGGGCGTGGCAAAGAGGACACAGATCAAGGCACCTATCACCGACGTGACAAGGAGAATCCTTAAAGATAAGGCGATGAAGGCTCCGACCGATTCCTTATCCTTTGATTTTTCAGCGATTTCCCTTACGATAGCGAGGTTGAGACCGAGAGACGAGAATTTCTGCAAGGTGTTGGATGCAGAAGTGAAAAGCGATGAAATACCCATGCCCTCGGGGCCGAGCAAGACCGCCAGACACTTCCCGCGAGCCCAGTTTATCAGTATCTGAAAAATCTGGACCCCTCCGAACATCGACGTTCCTTTGAGGATGCTTTTATACGAATTTTCAGATGCCATTTTTCTGTCGGATAATAGAATCGATGAACTTCAACGCGGGTCGGGCGAGCGGAACCGGCAGCCGCATCAAAGCCAGATATCGCGGACTGATTCGGCCCTTCAGAGGAGCGGTATCAAGCGCCTTCATGGCCATTGAGACTTTCCGGAGGCAGTCCCTCTTCCGGCTACCTGTCATCCTTGTCCTGTTGATGAGCCGAAGCACATACACGAGCGTGAAAAACCTGTTTTCAAGCGCCAGCAACCATGTAGACGAACCGGTCCCGAAAGTCGTTGAGGTCATTGTAAGCAGACTTCCGGAGGAAATCAATTTACTGTCGATGAAACGGACCACGTTATTATGGGTAATCGAATCGTTGTTCTGTCGGTAAAAATAACGGCCGCTGCACATACCGACTGTCCTGCACATCGACAGCACCCACCGGGAATGAATCTCGTCGGAAAATATGGATAGCTTATCATCGGCCGTTACATACCGGTCTGCTTCAAGATAAATTTCACGACGAACCGCAAACCCGGCCATTGAAATGGCCCACCGGTTCAGCGTATGAGCGACCAGATCCCGGCCGTTCCATGTCTTCGCGACATCGATGTAATCCAGCGGGAGAATCTTCCTCGATTCTTTTCCGTCGTAGCTCCACATTTCCGAAGTTACCAGATCGGGATTCGCGGACTTAATAGAGTCGTATAGTTTTTTCAGAAGGTCGGGCGAAACGATGTCATCCGCGTCCAGGGTAACTATATAGGACGCGCTTGCAAGAGCGGCGGCTCTCAACCGCGGGCCATAGGCACTTCCTGAATTTTCCTTTGATCTGAATAGTTTTATCCGGGAATCCGAGCTACAGAATTCCCCGGCTATCCGGGCTGAATCGTCTGTTGAGCAATCATCGACCATAACGATCTC
Source organism: uncultured Bacteroides sp. (assembly GCA_964454925.1). Lineage (GTDB taxonomy): Bacteria > Bacteroidota > Bacteroidia > Bacteroidales > Muribaculaceae > CAG-873. The sequence goes on along the minus strand of CAYVXC010000071.1, from coordinate 8,451 downwards.
CCAATCATCGAATTCCTGACCGACGATACTCAAAAGACACTCTCTGAGATAGGCGGCGGCATTATAAACGGGTATAACGATTGAGAAAAAAGGCGTTCCACTTTTTTTCGCATCACTTGATACACCGTTCTGATTATCCACGACAATTAAACTTTGAAGTCATACTCTTTGTACCGGCGAACCCGAGGCCGTCACGGAGACGACCATCGAGGCTCGTCACAAAGATAGTCAAAATTGTTCAATACCGGCCTAAATCACTACGAATTTAAATTCCAGTAACGCGGTTTTACATGTCGGTGGAGTAAACGCCGGGGCGGTTTATCGTCGAGGTATAGACGTTTCCGAAGCTGTCGGTCACGCGGACTGTGACGGGTTGATCGGCTGTCTTGGCTTGGGCACTGAACATGTGATTGGTTCGATTGGTGACAAAATCGGCTGTCACAGTCTTCGCGGCTTTATAGCGCGGGACTTCATAACAGATGACATGCAGCGGGTCTTGTGCGGTGATACGCTTTGACGTCAGCTTCCCGTCTCCTTCGAAAATTTCGACGGTCCAGTCTATATCATAGTTGAACACATTGACATAGATGGTGTTGTCAGCAATCGTTCCATAGTTTGTCTGAGTTGCGTCATATTTCAACCATGCTTTGATATCGGCATCGTTCTTGTAGGCCTCACGGACCGCATTCATATCATAGATTCGCATCTGAGGTTCGCTGTCATCTTCCGACGACCGATATTTCCAGCTGATGTTTCGACCGTCGACGGTATAGACAGCGTAGCCACCGGGCGAACCGTCTTTACAGATATGGCGGCCAACGAGTTTACCGGTCCACCACCACGTGGCGCATATTCCCGCAACGTTATTCTCGTGAATGTTGGGATATTTCGGAGGATGGGCGTGGAAATTATAGTGGGTGTGACCGCTGAGCATGTGGACATCGGAGAAATCGCTCAGAATCTTAGCCAGATTGTCTGACGCCGACTGTTCGAGATTGGCCGAGACCGTGAAGTTTCCGTTGGTCGAAAGCGCCCAGTTCTGGATATGGAAACAAACGACTATGGGAGTTGATTTATCAACGACCGTCTCAAGGTCGCGACGAAGCCATTCGAGCTGTTCGTCGGTATAATAGCGCCCATAGTCACGGTCGCCGACGATACCGGTCGAGTATGATTTGCCTTCGGTAAAGGTGTTTTTATAGATAATGTCGTCAAGAACGATAAAATGAACATCGCCGAGATTGTAGGAATAATAGGACGGAGCTATCTCTCGTCTGAAAGCGGCCGAAGCGTTATGGTCACACTCGGGACCCGCGGGAGTGGCGCCGTCATTGTCGTGGTTTCCGGTAACCGGGAACAACGGGAAGGGATAACCGTCCTCGGTCAGGGTATTGACGAATTCGGGAAGAGCATATTTGTTGGCATACCAATACTGATCCCAAGCCAGGTCACCAAGAATGGTAGAATAGATTTTTGCATCGGGATTGGCAGCTTTTAACGCCTTCATGCTTCTTATGGTTCCATCCTTAAACTGAGCGAGGTCTTTGTTGCGGGCGGCGAGGTGGCTGTCCGCTCCTACGACCATTATATATTTTGAGTTGTCCGCTTTCACGATTTTGAAATCGTGAGTCTCGGTCACCGAGGGATCAGCCGAAGTCAGCTGGGAATGGATCTTCACCTGCCATCCGTTTGTTTCAAGTTCTGGCTCGTAACCGGAAGGGAGGCTATAGAAAACATAACCCATCCGTTTATTCGAAGCCATCGAATAATAGCCGTTAACGTCGGTAGTGACAAGTTCATAGCCGTCACTGACGGTGATTCCGGGAACGCCCACGCCGTCACAGGTGATCCGGCCGCGGATATTGTCGCCGGGCGCATTGACTTCGCCCACAACGGCGGTAAATACCGGGACCGGGCGCCCCTCGACCGTCACGTTCCCACGGACACCGTTGCTGCGGCCTGTCCATACGTCAGTAGCGCCATAGACCGCTACATCTCCCCCGGCAAGTCTCTCCTTAACGGCCACTCTGACCTTTTGACCATCAACGGTGACCGACTCGACGGTGAGACGGCGGGGATGGTTGCCCGATGTACGCCACACCTCGAAACCCCGGCCCGGGGCACAAGCCGCCTTGACATCGCTCAGTGAGACCCGGTCGCCATTGGCTTGGAAAGTAAGCGCAAAGGGTTCGGCTTCAACAAGAGTCAAGCCGACAGGTCCCGAAACAGCGGCCTGACCAACGGACTTTCCGAGACGGACCATATCGGCGGCACGGGGAACGCGGCCATCGGGAGTGAACTCACATTCATAAGAAGCCACGACGGCCCACCCCGTCTCAGCAGCCAGACTGTTCATGGCCTGTTCTACACCGTGGTCAGGCATAACGTACTCATCGGCCAAAGGACGCGCCGAGAAGGTCAAACCGACGTTGGCCGGTTGAACAAGGATTGTCTTTGCTTTATTAAACGGAGACAACAAGGCTTTGAGAGATTTGTAGTAATCCTCTTCCGTCGTTCCGTTTTTCACATCGAGACTTCCATGCATCCACACAAGATAGTCGGCATCGGTACCGGCGGCCGCGAGATCGGCCACGCTCCATTGGTCAATCGGTTTGTCAACCGAAAGGATCGAATATACAATATCATCGTCGATAGAGCGGGACAGGACGCTGTGGAGTCCGTCAACGATGGTCTGCGCGCCATAGTTCGGGTCAATCGCGGGCTTATAACCGACTGTGGCCGACTGTGAGGGGTTGGAACCCGGGGTCAGATAGAGACCCGATGAAGGCATAAGTGCCCGCGAAGCCGGAAGGGTAACGGCGATAGTGCTGTCGGCACTACCCGCACATGCCCGGTCACCGGCTATCAGAACTCTGGTCAAGGCTTCAGCTCCGACATCGGCGCCAAAGAGAGCGACGGCCAACACGGCCGCCCGTATATATTTTCCGAAATTCATTTTACAATTATCTTTTGAGTTTTGACTTTTCCGTTTGATTCAATCGTGACGATATAGACACCTCCGGGGAGCGAAGAGACATCGACCGCTGACGAACGGCCCATATAGACGGTCACTCCATTTAAATCAGATAACCTGACACGGTCGAACTGCCCGTCGACATGGAGCATGACAGAGACCGGATTTGGCCATACGCTGACTTCCGGGCCGACCGAGAGATCACTGACCGACGAACCGAGTTCGTTCAACTCTGTATGTCCAAGAGAGAGGACTGTCGGGTCGGTAGAATTGAGCGCCGTGATTCGGTCGGTCACAAGCTCTTCTCCGGCGGAAGTTACAACCGAACGTGCGCCGGCGTTATAGAGGGCGCCACCTGTATGAATCGGATAGATATAGGGATTGTCGCCATCGGGAGCCGGCACGCCATCGGTGTAGTTCAGGAACGACGGAAAACCGGGTTTGTGAGCGATCGGACCGGCCAGTTCGATGTCACAATTGTCAAACAGATTGTTCGTGCCACGGGGAACAGAGGGGGCGACAAGGGCTTTTCCCGCATTGGCTGTCGCCACGTTGTTAATCAGCCAGACCTCGGGAACGGCATAGCTCGAAGCGATGGAAAAGACGGGGGATGTTCCGGTGTTGTTGACTGCTGTACAGTTCACGATGGCAGTACGGCCGGTGATGGTTCCGCGAGAGTTGTTGTAAACACTCACCGCTCCACCGCGTCCCCCGGCACACCCGACAAAGAGCGAGCGCCCGATACTGACATTGGGATTGCCGCCTTGGACCGCGACCGCTCCGGCTCCACCGCTTGAGGCGGTCGATACACACCGGTCGAATACACAACCGAGAACATCGACTGCCACGCCCGATGTAGAATTGACAGCGAGCGCCCCGCCGACACTGCTTTTTGAGCTACAACCGACAAAGACCGTGTTCAGAAACTTGAACGCTATGCCATTGTTGATTGATCCGCCGGCACCGTTGCCGGCCTCACAGTCAGAAAAGACACAGTTTGTAAACTCCGCAGAAAGGCCCGGAGAGTTGAAATAAACGGCTCCACCCGACCCCGACGCTATACACCGGGTAAACGAGACATTATCAAACCCGACATGCATCCTCGTTTTGGCCCGTGAGTCGGAAGCGGAGAAGGCTCCGCCGTTGGTTGGCGAAGACGCGTTTCCGACAAATTCAATGGCGCTGAATGTCAACAATCCGTTTTCAAGGGCGGGATTGAGTGTGAAAGCCGCACCCTTTGCCGGAGAATAAATCCTTAATCCTTCGGATCCGACAAAATAAAGTTGTTTGGAACCGAGTTCGACGGGTTCGGTAAGTTCGACTTTGTCGACGTCGAATTTTATCAGAGTATAGTTGGGCGCATGTGCCACGACATCGCGCAAAGAGCCGAGACCGTCGTTGTCAGACGATGTCACCGACATTTCCTGCTCGGCGGGATGGGGATTGGCAAAGCTGTAGACTGATTCGAGACTAACGTCGTCGAGCATCCAGTCGGCCGTCGAACTGAATCGGAGACCTCCGGCGGGAACACTCCCGACGGGCATTTCGACGAGGTTCCACCGGTTTGGCTTAAGAGGTTCAGACCGGCCGACATCACCAACCGAGATTACCGCCTCTTCATCGGAGTAGGCACGGAAAACGAGTTTGACACTATCTTTGACTGCCGGCGCCGGCGATGTGAGCGTAGTTCCGGCTGTAATCAATGCGGCGTTGTCGACCACGTGGGCTCCGGCCGAACGAGTCACTGTGCCGCCTGTCACGTTCCATCCTTCAGGTCGTCTCGAACCGTCTTCTGGGCGCGTCCAGGTCTCGAATGTACAGTTGAACAAATCGTCCGTATAGTTTCCGTCGGCTTTCGCACAGATCAATTCCGCGTCAGAGAGCAGAATCGGCAGAATGATGTCACCGACCGAAGGTCCGTCAGCCGTCCATTGAGGACAGAGTTCGACGACAAGATTTTCGGGCAGATCAACCTCGCTCAAATCGGCTTCGAGCTCAACGCGCGTCCACCGTCCCGGCTGAAGATGTCCGTCGGTTAAATCATCGGTAGTAAGAGTCAGCGAAGAATAGACCGTTTCGTCTCCGTCAGTAAGGCGCAGCGTCAGCCACGCTGCGCTACGGGTGAGATTAACGTTGGCACCGAACCGATATTTACGGGCCAAGGGCGAAGCTATCCGCGAACCGCATATAGCCATAGGGGTGTCGGTAGCCGATTTGTAACGGACATTGAGCGAAAGAACAGAGTCGGTTCTCCACGCCACACTTTCGTTTGTTATCGAGCCGACCGCCGGACGCCCGATTTCAGGAATCCAAGACGTGCCCAGCAGATTTTCGCGGGCTGTCGTCGCGACGACTCCCAGCAGCCCCATCAACAGAGGCACGCAAAAACTTTTCATTGTCTTGATTGGTATTAGGATTGGCAAAAATTTATTATACCGACAAATTTAAGGACTTTTTTGGAAAAAGACCCACATTTCCCCCGATTTTACCTATTTTTCAGCCTGCCAACCTCCCCCCCTTAGTAAACATTTTGTTTGGATACCCTTTATACTTTGCGGTGAAAACGTGGCTGTTGTAGAACTGACTTTCAGCTTTATTTCGGGACAACACGAACACCTGGTAGGGGCTATAAATAGCGCCCTTCTCGGCATTAATCCTTGAATATCAATATCATAACGCGGTGGGTGCTATATATAGCACCCCTACTGGGGATGCAACCTTTCGCTTGAACTCGCGGTTCTGCAACACCCCCTTCACTTATATTATAATGCGGCAACAATTTTCCGGATGTTGGCGAGCCGAGCCATAAAGACTTTATTCTTCCTTGTCTTTGCTTTAGTATAGTTATTTTGCAAATTGATCCAATAATCTGCATCTATTCCAAGGGCTGCTTCCAACATCAATGCATACTCAATCGTAAAATCACGTTTGCCATTGATCAGTTCATTCAATAAAGACACTTGGACTCCTATCTGATTTGCCAATGTGGTTTGAGAGATGCCTCTAAATTCTATCTCTTCGCGCAAAAACTCGCCCGGATGAGTTGGCTCAAACGGCATAATATCATTGGCAAACATGCTCGATTCAGGTATTGGTTGTTTGATCATGTCAATCGTAGTGGTTCGAAAGTTCAACAATGTTACAGATGGTCAGTAATGACTGTTCAGAGTCTGTTTCCAATGAAAATTCAATACGATATTGATTGTTTACTCTCACAGAAAATAAACCGGCTTTATCACCCTTTAAGGATTCAAAATTTAACGCATGTAATTGATAAAGCGTTTCCGGTTTAGGGGCTGCCTTTAACTGTTCTATTCTGCGCTGATAGCCTTTTATTATGTGAGGCTGATAACGGTGTTTCTTATCAGAGCAACGTCCTTGCTCAAACAACTCTTTAAGGTATGTCTGTTCAAATGTAACGACCATCTCGAAATAATTACACCGCAAAGATAATGAAAGTTTTTCTTATTTCACAAATTTGTGAAAGTTTAATTTTTCAAATTTGCGGAGATTATTTGGCGGGATGGCCTGGTCTTATTTCACATGGAAGATCTTGCTGACGATTTTCCAATCGTTCCCGACCTTTATGAGCGAAAACATATCGACAAATTCAGCATCGCCGAATTTTGAGTCAATCGAAACCACAGCAACATCACCATCGACAGTGCAGCTTGTAATTTCGTATGATGCGTCTTGGCTCCCGGTCTCGTCATAGTAGTCAAACAGAGCCTTGATCGGCAGTGACACCAACTCTCCGTCTTCCATATGGGAAATCGTCGCGGTCGAAGTAAAAGCCGGTTCGGCAACCTTGCTGTCACCCTTGATGGCCGCATTTACATATAAATCCAGAGGTTTCCGTATTCCGTCAAGCTGTTCCTCCGAAACTTTACAGCATTTGGTAGAATCTTTTTCACACATATTTTCATCTTTTGTTTTACAACCATCGCCGCAAGACACCGAAACAACGAGTGCCAAGACAAGCGACAGCGAGATTAATAACTTTTTCATTAGATTATCGGGGCGTTATTTAATTGTGTCGGAATTTTGGTTGTAGGCTTTAGCAACACATTTCCATTCGCCGTTGAGTTTTAGCAGCAGCAGAAAATCGGTGAAGTCTATTCGACCTCCCCACCCCTCTTCGAGAACTCGGACAACAGCCACGGTTTCTTCGACAGCAAGCACATCGATTCGGGCTTTGAAATTCTCACCGGCCCCTACAGTATCGACGTTGTGATAGAACTGTTCGATCGATCCGTGCTCAAGAACTCCATCGAGGATTCCGAACAAAACAGCATCGCCCGTGAATAATTCTTTGGCATATTCACTGTTACCTTCGGCCACACTTTTCACGAACTTCATGGCAGCTTCTTCAACGGCTGCATATTCCTTGATTTTATCTCTCATAATTTTTAATTTTATATATTAGTTTTTCTAATGCAAAAATACAATGGTATCTGACTAAAATCAAGTACCGAATAAATTTTCATATATGGAATAATTTTTCGGTATTCTGATTTTCAGTAATATTCATTACCTTTGCATTAGAAAAATATTTCTTATGGCTTACGAACGAAAAATACCGGTCGATCTCGACTGTCCTCTTCGGCTCACAATGAGTCTGATTGAATCGAAATGGAAGTCGTGTCTGCTTGACGAGCTGCGCGGCGGGAGTCCGTTACGACCGAGCGAACTCCATAAACGTCTACCCGAAGCGACTCCACGCGTTCTTGACTTGCAACTGAAAGAAATGGTGGAGGACGGATTGGTCGAAAAAACGATTTTTCCCGAACTCCCCCCTCGCTCTGAATATCTTATTACCGACCTCGGCCGTTCTCTCCTCCCCATTATCGATTCCATGCTCGCCTGGGGTACGGATCACTATGATATTTTCGTCAAAAAGTACTCACGCTGATACTAATCCAAAATACAAGTAACACACCCATGAAAGTTTTATTGATCAACGGTAGCCCCCACCCCTACGGATGCACGGCCCGCGGGCTCAACGAAGTGGAACGCACACTCAACGAAAACGGCATTGAAACCGAACTCATCACCATCGGCAACAAGGATATCCGCGGCTGTATCGCCTGTAACTATTGTCGGAGTCACCAAAAATGTGTCTTTAATGACGCCGTGAACGAAATCGCGCCCAAATTTGCCGAAGCCGACGGACTTATTGTCGGAACACCGGTCTACTATGCCGGTTCAAACGGCCAACTCCACGCTTTTCTCGACCGGCTTTTCTACAGCACCTCGGGAACAGTCAATCCGGCAATGAAAGTCGGAGCGACGGTCGTTTCCTCGCGACGAGCCGGAAGTACCTCGGCTTTCGCCGACCTGAACATGTTCTTCACCATGAATTCGATGCCGATCGTGTCATCGACTTATTGGAACGAAGTTCACGGATTCTCGGCCAAAGATGTAGAAAAAGATCTCGAAGGTCTCCAGACCATGCGTAACCTCGGGCGCAACATGGC
>CAYVXC010000070.1:0-11274 GCA_964454925.1 uncultured Bacteroides sp. | reverse complement strand
CGACCGTATGATTGATTTCTCCGGCAACGTCGGTATAAGTCCAGGTGTGTGTCACGTCGGCCTCGATCGGTTCGCCGGCAGTGATGATAGCGTTAAGACACAGCACTTGGTCAGTGGTGACTTCGGGAGTAAAATCGGTGAAACAACCGGTTAGTGTCGTTGAGAAAGCAATGACACATATATATTTATAAAGTTTCAGAATAGCCATGTATAGGAAATTGATGGGATTAATGGAAGAAGACAAACCTTTTGAAAGACCGGACGCGATTCATATTCAACGCCCCAGGAAGGGGAGACGGTGACCTGGTCGCGGTTTGAGCGGCGGATAGCAATTGCATTCAGATGGTTGTAGGCGTTATAGAGACTGAAATTCCAGTATCCGCGGCTGTTGGTAACTGTCAGGCTTAAATCAAGGCGATGATAGAAAGGCAGACGGTAATTATTTATCGATGTTTTGAGCGGAACAGATTCAGGATTGAATATAGTGCCCGCGCCGTAGCTGTTGAAGTCGGGCATCTCCCAAGTCCCTGTCATGAGCGTATAACGGTTTCCCGAATGTCCGGTCCAGTTGGCATTCAGCGATACTTTCGGGCTTATCTGCCAGTTTACCAGAATATTTATCGAATGGGGGATGTCGAAGCGTGCCGGGTAAGTCTTTCCACCGTTTTTGTCAGGGAAAGTGCGGTCAGTATGAGAAAGAGAGTAGGCGATGTGACCGGTCACTTTTCCGAACGTCCGGCTCACCATGAAATCTATGCCCTTCGAAGTGCCTCGTCCCGATGTCAGACGCGAATTCCACTGGTCGAGCGGTGACATCAGATAATATTCGTCGAGATATTCGACAAGATTATTCATTTTTTTGAGATAACCTTCGATTGAGGCCGTGAATTGTCCGTCGGGCGACTGCCAGTAGAGACCGGCGCCGATTTTGTCGGCTGTCTGAGGCTTTAAGTCTCCGATGACCGGTACCCAATGGTCGGTCGGTAGCGAGAGATAGCTTCGGGATAGATGATGAACATACTGAACAGTGCGCGTATAAGCCGCTTTGAAAGACAGACGGTCCGTGAATCGCCAGTTGGCCGAGATTCTCGGTGAAATTCCGCCTCGTGTTTTATGATTTATCGAGAACAAGGAGGTATGTAATCCGACATTCATCCTGAACCGATCGGAGACCTTCCAATCATCTTCAATATAGGCGTTGAACTCGCTTCCTCCATAAGATTTTCCATCGTCCGACGCTTTGGCTGTCGTTCCGTTATAGATGCTTGTCTGGGACGACCGGGAAGGCAGAAAAGAATGATAGGTATAGGAGGCACCGAATCTTACCGTTGAATGCCTGTCGGGCCTCCAATCGAAGTCGGCCCGGCCTATGTAGTCGTCGATGTGGTTGGCCGTGTTATAAATAGTGCGGCTGTCAACCAGCACACTGTCACGTGCTTTTTCCTGCTCTCTGTTATCGACCTTCATTTTGCCGAAATAACGGGTATAGGCGGCAGTGAACTCGGCATTCAATTTCGGGGAAAAACTATGGACCACGCCTGCGCGGACGAGGATATTTCCCCATCTGTAATCGTTCCGGTCCTCGTAATCAGCCGAGTAATCGGCGATGCCGGTTGATTTGTCCCGGGCTTTCAGATAGTCTTCGCCATAATAAATACCGAGACTTCCGGTTGTGCGGTTGTTGAAGCGATGTCTGACTTTTGCATTCAGATCGGTGAAATTGTAGCCGAAAGTAGTTTTTTCATCCGTAGACGCGGCGTTCACCATGGCGAATAAAGGAATCGTCAGTACGTCGAACCATGACCGGCGGATAGCCGCCATGTAAGTCGTGCGTGAACCAATAGGTCCGCTGATATTGAAGGCTCCGGAAGTGAGGCCGATTTTGCCCGAGCCGTGGTGGCCGGTGGTGTCGCCGTCGGCGGTCCTGACATCAACGACCGATGATAGCCTGCCGTCGTATTTGGCCGGAATAGAAGTCTTGAAAAAGTCGAGATGTTTCACCGCGTCGACATTAAAGGCTGAAAAAAGTCCGGCTAAGTGATTGACTTGATAGAGAGGTACATTGTCGAGCAAATACAGGTTCTCGTCGGGGCCGCCGCCGTGTACCATCATTCCGGCCAACCCTTCGTTACCCTCTGCCACGCCGGGTAGGGTGTGGAGAGACTTGATGATGTCAGCTTCGCCAAATAATACCGGAGTAGTCAGCACATCACCCGAAGTGAGTTTCGTAGCACCCATTTCGGCCGAAGCAACAGCCGGGGAGCCGAGACGCGATATTACGACGACCTCATTCAGAATTTCAGCATCGTGCGGTGTCAACGTAGTCGCGAACTGAGGTTTGTCAGATGGCATTGGCGGCGTGACTACACGTCGGGGTACGCGACGTTTAAGAAGTACATTGCCTCCTTTGATTTTGAAATCAATATCAGTTCCTTCAAAAATCTTTTTAAGTGTCTTCTTCAAAGATTTGTTCTTGACACTGACAGAAATTTTCATCTCAGCGAGCAGATCGCTCTCATAAACGAAATTCTTTCCGGTCTGGGTCATTATCTCCCTGAAGACTTCCGGGGCGGGACGGTCGGAAACGGAAATAGTCACATTCCGGGCCGAGATGACCGTTGCGACGGCCATCCATAAAAAGAGAATTACTAAGCGTTTCATTTCTCAACGGTCATCTCTGTACCAAGAATATCGTTTATTGTCTCGATCAGATCAACGGCGTTACCCTCATAATGGAGCGTAAGCCTGAACGATTCGGCATCTTCTGGCAGATTGACTACACTGACGCTATAGACCTCGCTGATTTTTTTGAGAACGTCGGGGAGAGGCGTGTCATCGAAGTCTATTGTCCTGACGATCGGTGTCCGTGATTCTGATTCTATCGGTTCGATCCCGGGCGTTGTAACGATGTCGCCGTCGGCTTTTTTGAAATCACCAAAGAGGATGGCCGCTGTGGCAGACACCGCGACAAGAGCACCCACGGAAGCCGCGATCTTGAAAGCGCTCCAATGGAAGCGTTTTATTCCGAGACGTTTCCAGCCGTCGGACGCATTGAAAGCGTCTTCGCGATAGTGACGGCTTACGAAATCGAGACTGTCTTTGTCTTTCATATCCTTTAGAAGTCTAATCCGATTCGGAAAGAGAAATAGGGGCGGGCACGATGTTCAGAGCCAACATATTTCATTTCGAAGTATTCACCGGGGTTGATGGTGACTTCGAACAGTTCGCGTTTATACCCGGCGAGAGTCATCCCGAGGCCAAGGTTGAGACCGACTTTGCGTCCCCAGTTAAAACGATAGCCGATAGATGGAGAGAAATAGACACCGCCTCCCTGACCGAGGTGATAACCGAGTCTCATGTCGGCAAAAGGAGTGAATTTGCCGAAAAGAAGGTCGGCACGACCCTGGACGAAGACCGGTGCGACCCAGTCATCAAGTTTTGTACACCGTTCCATCCCGATACCGGCGCCGACAAAGAAAGTCGGATTGATCTGATAGCCGTGGGACGTGGTGACTCCGGTGAAGAACATTCCTTCACGATTGAGATAACCGTCGAAACGTTCGGTCCGGTAGTCGTTGGACCATTCGACAAATCCGCGATAGCCACGTTGAGGCTGCTTGGCGGAGACAGTTAGAGAAGAGAGGAGAACGGCAATACAGGCCAGAGGTTTGATAACTTTAAGCATAATAGTAAAATTAATTTGTTCTGACCCTATGACGCGGATGGCTTTCAAAAGTCCTATCCGAAAATGAAAAAAATTACAGGAAAGGAAGAAAAAACGGGCGGTGACCCTGGCTGAGAGAGTCGCGCAGACGGGCGAACGCCTTGGTCATCTGGTTTTTGACTGTTTTTACAGACAGCCCGAGTTCTTCGGCGATTTCGTCGTTTGAAAGACCGTCGCGTTTGCTCATCAGGAAGATTTCCCGGCATTTGTCAGGCAATCGGTCAATGGCACGCCATACAGCCGCATCACGTTCTGAAGTATCGATAGCGTCCTCTGTCGATTCTTCTTCGAGCGCGAGGATGTCAACCGTGACTTTCCTGGCTCTAAGATGGTCGATACATGAGTTACGCACACATCTGTACATCCATGACTTAAACATCGGTATTTCCACCCCGGCCTCAATCATCTCCCAAGCTTTGGCAAAAGCGTCCTGCACGCGGTCTTCGGCTTCGTCAACGCTTCCGACAATGCGGAGAGCGTACATTCCGAGTGGCATGTACAACGCGCGAAACTGATGTTCGAAGTCTTTGATGGTCATTAAGGACATCGATTAAGAGTCGTGGAGGTGCAAAGTTACGCTAAAATCCCGATTAATCTCAGATTTTATGTGTATATTTGCAAAATAATAGAAACTATACCTCTCTCATAATTCAACATTACAGAATTACAAAATGACAGATAAAATTAAAAATACAATCGTCGGATTGATCGTTTTTTGCCTTCCGGTACTCGGTTTGACCGGCTGTAAGGACGATCCGGAACCGGTCAAGACAAATCCGCGCACGGTTTTAGTCTATATGGCCGCAAATAATTCCCTTGGGACCGGTGGGTATGACTCAAAAGACATAAACGAGATGAAACAGGCCGTCACGGAAAATCCCGACGTTTTCAACGGTGGACGACTGATCATTTTTTATGCTCCGACCGATGGTTCTCAGGTCCTTTACGAACTCATGCCCGGAACAGGCGAACTGAAGGAATTGAAACGTTACGAAGCTGACAAGTATGTTGTATCGGCCGACCGTATGACCGAGGTTATGAACGATACGAAAAATATCGCTGAGGCCGACAGTTATGGGTTGATTCTATGGAGTCACGCATTGGGATGGACTCAGGACGGCCGTCAGGAAATACGCCGTGTGTGGGGTGTAGACCGGGGTCAGACCATGAATATCACGACCCTCGAATCGGTCCTTTCGAAACAGTCCTTCGACTGGATCTATTTTGACTGTTGTTACATGGGATCGGTTGAAGTTCTCTATCAACTTCGGAACGTGACATCGCGCATTGTCGCGTCGGCTTCGGAGATTCCGGTCGACGGAATGCCTTATACAAAAAATCTTCCGCTGTTTTTCAAGGCGACTCCTGATCTGAAAGCAGCCGCTCAAAATACTTTTGAGTATTATGATAATTTGTCGGGCTCGGACAGGACCTGTACCATCGCGGTCTACAATCTGGCTGGGATGGACAAACTGGCTGAAGCTACCCGTCCGATTTATGAAGCTTCGAGCAAAGTCCTTCCGGGATCTTTCTATAACCTTGCGTTGAGCCTCGATGTCAAGCCGTTGTTCTATGACTTCGGTGTCTATATTAAAGGCATGGTCGAAGAGAATGGTATCAGCGAAGATTTGTTTAACAAATGGAACGCAGCTTATCAGGAAGTCGTGGAATTTGAAGGTGCTACTCCTTATTTATGGAACCGTATTCCGCTCGAGCGTTTCACCGGCATGTCAACCTATATTCCGCGTGACTCGAACGATATGACATATCGCAACTACAATACCCTCGGATGGTATGAGACGGTTGCAAAATATCTTTATGTAAAAGACTAATATATACATTATAATCTATGTTGCCGTTACAGGAAACCGTACAAATCGTCAATGATTCCGTTCCTTCGATCAAGGAGGAACTGTCGATGCTGAAAACACTGCCGTTTGACGAATTTCTTAATCAGCTCGTAAGCTCAATTATTAAGTTTTCGATCAATCTGGCCATTGCGATTTTCGTATTCTATGTCGGCAAGTTTATAATCAAGAAACTCTTGAGAGTTATCACCACGATAATGCTCAAGAGGAAAGTGGACCGTTCGTTGCTCACGTTCGTGACGAGTCTGGTGAGGATTGTTCTTTATTTTATCCTGATCGTCACTGTAATCGGCATAATGGGCGTCGAGACATCGTCGTTTATAGCAATCTTCGGCGCGGCCGGTGTTGCGATCGGTATGGCACTGAGCGGAACACTTCAGAATTTCGCAGGCGGTGTCCTGATTCTACTTCTTAAACCTTATAAAGTCGGGGACTATATCGAGACTCAGGGTTATGCCGGATATGTCACTCAGATCCAGATCTTCCACACGATTATCAATACTTACGACAATAAGTCGATAATCATCCCCAACGGTGGTCTTTCGACCGGTTCGATCAATAACTGGTCGCGAGAAGATTACCGCCGAATAGACTGGTCGGTTTCAATCAGCTATGGTGACAATGTAGAGACGGCCCGTGAAGCTATACTTGCAATTTTTGCATCTGACGACCGCATCGTCAAGGACTATATCGAGGATGACCGGATTTTGAGAGGTATAACCGATACGGGCCGAGGTGAAGGTGACGCCGAGGATGAAGAAACCGGGGACGGAGTTAAGAAACGTCCTTGGTGGAAGAAACTCCTTTTCATTCGTCATCATCCGGCCGTCAGGGAGCATGTCGCGAGAGTAGGGGAGAAACTTACCGGACTAAACGGTATTCAACTTGAAAAGGTTCTCCGCAAACCGACTGTCAATCTTGATTCACTCGGAGATTCGAGCGTTAATCTCAAAGCCCGTGCATGGGCTCGCTCGGAGTTCTATTGGTCGGTATATTATGACATGAATGAACGGATATATAACGAATTACCCAAAGCTGGTATCAGTTTCCCGTTCCCACAACTCGATGTTCATGTCAACCAGGTTTCTGACAATCAATCGTCAAATTGATATATGAGTTTGGATATCAATAAGATAATATCTGATAGCGACTGGTATAATTTCCATAGCCATTCCGAATTCTGTGACGGACGCGACTCAATGAAAACGATAGCGGCCGAAGCTGAAAGACTGGGCTTTTTTGACTGGGGATTTTCTCCTCACGGGCCTATTTCAGTTGAGTCGCCGTGCAACATGTCTCCTGACGATATGGAAGCGTACCGGGCTGAGACCGAACGTCTCTCGTCGCTCCACCCCGCTATGAGAATCAGTTGTGGGCTGGAGGCCGATTATATCAGTGAGCACGAGGGGCCGTTTCAGATGAAAGAAAAATATCCGTGGCTCGACTATCTGATCGGTTCGGTTCATTTCGTTCCGACGCAGAAAGGAAATTCCGTTGATATTGACGGAAGCCCCGCGCGTTTCGCCGAACGCCTTGAATCTGAATTTGAAGGAGATCTGGAATACGTCGTCAGGACTTTCTGGAATCAGACAGTTGAAATGATCAAAAAAGGAGGATTTGACATCGTAGGCCATATCGATAAAGTTGCGCTGAACGCATCGTCGGTTAGTGCGGAGATAGAAATGACCCCCTGGTACCGTGATTTGGCCGACGAGGCGATGGAGGTTGCTATTGCATCGGGTAAGGCTGTAGAGATTAACACCAAGCAACGTTTGACGACAGGCCGTTTTTTCCCTCATCCACGTTATTGGGCACGATTGTCAAGGGCAGGTGTTCCAATGCCGATAAATAGTGACACCCACTATGCATCGAAGGCAGATGAATCGCGTATAGAGGCTAAACGATTGCTGAAGGCGATTACGGCGCTCGACTCCGAAGAAGGACTTACTTTGACGGTAGTCAGAGCTAACGGCCGATTGGAAACGTTCAGACGACACGGAGTTGTTGATCTTCTCGAAATAGTTAGGACGAGGCCTGAGGTATTGGCCGGCGCGACGGTCGCCGACAAGGTGATCGGTCGTGGAGCGGCAGCCCTTATGGTTGCCGGCGGTGTCTGTCAGGTCTATGGCGAAGTCATGTCGCGTCCAGCTTTGGAAATGTTCGGCCGTTTCCCGTCCATAAAAGTTGACTATGGTACACTTGTAGACGCTATCCGGAACCGGAAAGGCGACGGCCCTTGTCCGGTGGAAGCCTTGACAATGGGTGTAACTGACGTTGGCGAGTGCCTGAACCTGATAGACAATTTTGTTAATAATCAAGACTAACCAATCATATCACAATGAGCTTTTTTAGAAGAAATTTCATCACAATGCTTACAGCGGGATGTCTCCTGTCGTTGCTCACGGTTCTGACCGGGTGCAAGAACGAGGATACTGAACAACCGACTCTTGTGGTCAGCGTCGAGCCTCAGCAGGCCATCCTTGAGGAAATTGTCGGAGACCGTTTCAATGTTGTGTCGGTTCTTCAGCCCGGATCGAATCCCGAGACATTCGAGCCGACGATGAAGACACGTCGCGAAATTGACCGAGCCAAGGCTTTTTTTACAACCGGAAATCTTCCGTTTGAAAGGATGTTGTCGGAGTCTTTACCCGACGGGGTAATGGAAGTGAATGTTACGACAGGTATCACTCCGGTGTATGGAACCCACGGACATTCCCACGGTCACGATCACGGTCATGGCGATGGAGAGGTTGAGGCCGATCCTCATGTATGGGCATCGGTAAAAAATGCCCGTATTATTGCCCGCAACATGTATGATGCGGTCGTAAAAATTGATCCGGCCGGGGAGACATACTACCGTCCACGATATGAAGCTCTTGACAGTAGGCTTGATTCGCTCGATCTGGTCTTTGCGGCACAGTTGTCAGCCCCGATCATGAGCCGGTCGTTTGCAGTCTGGCATCCGTCGCTCAGTTATCTCGCGCGTGACTATGGCCTTGAACAGATTGCCGTTGGATTTGAGAATAAGGAGATGCCCGCGGCCTACCTCGCCAGAATCATCGATGAGGCAAAAGAAGATGCTGTCAAAGTTTTCTTTTTCCAGCGCGAATATGATTCGCGCCAGGCGGAAACTTTGAACGAACGAATGGGTACAAGGCTTGTAACCATTAATCCTCGTGCCTACGACTGGGAAAACGAACTTAAAAAAGTCGTAAATGCTCTGTCAAGGTGAACCGCTGATCTCACTCGAACACGTTTCAATGGGGTGGGACGGACGAAAGGTTCTTGAAGACGTCTCACTGACCGTCAGTGTCGGGGATTTCATAGCCATAACCGGCCCTAACGGTGGAGGCAAAACGACATTGCTCCGGCTGATTCTCGGTCTTCTCCATCCGGTGAAGGGTAAGATTGTCAAGAATTTTCCCAGTCTGAAGATAGGGTACTTGCCCCAGAAAAATATGATCGATAGCCGTTTCCCGGTTTCGGTCAAAGAAGTAATAATGTCGGGACTTCTTGGCTGTAAAGGAATTGGTGAAACGGAAAAGAAAGACCGCTATGATTCTGTCATCGTCAAAATGGGGCTTGTAGATCATGCCGAACGGCCTATCGGGCAGTTGTCGGGCGGTCAGCTTCAGCGGGCCCTCCTCGGGCGAGCGTTGATTTCAGAACCCGAGCTTCTTGTGCTTGACGAACCTCTGAGCTATATAGATAAAAGATTTGAAAGTAGGCTCTACGATATTATTGCCGACGTCGCTCACCGTTCGACGATTATTCTTGTAAGTCACGAGATGAGCGTTTTGGGTGGGATGGCTAATCGTCATTATATCGTGGACGGCAAGCTTCACGCATGCTCGGCCCAGACCCACATGGTCAAGACCGAGTGTGACTGCGATGACTGTTAATGTAAAAATACAATGCAAATTTCTCGGCAGAATCTGAAATCGGCTATGTTGCCGGTTGCGCTTATCGGTGGAGTTATCTTTCATCAGTGGATGGGATATGTGACCTTTTTGTCTCCATATCTCATTTTTGCCATGTTGTTTGTGACTTACTGTCGTCTTGATCTTAGGGATTTTCGTCCTGGAAGGTTTCAGGTCGTGTTGGTTATCGTTCAGCTTCTTCTTTCCGGAATTGTCTACGCGGTCCTGGCGCCCTTCAACCACACTGTGGCCGAGGGAGTATTCATTTGTGTGTTTATCCCGACGGCTACCGCTGCTCCGGTAATTACCTCAATGCTCGGGGGAAGCATCAGTAAAGTAGCTACTTACTCGCTAATCAGTAATCTTGTGGTCGCCGTCATCGGTCCGGTTGTTCTTGCCGCCGTCGGAGACCATGCGGAATATACGTTACTCCAGTCAACCTCGCTGATTATGGCGCGAGTCCTTCCGCTTTTGCTATTACCGATTGCGCTGGCAATGGCTGTAACTCGTTTTATGCCACGTGTACACAAAGTTATTGCCGGTGCACAGCAGGTTTCTTTTTACCTATGGGCCATTTCGCTTTTTATAATCGTGGGATCATCGGTCAGTTTCGCTATTGCCCGATGGGATGCGTCGGTGTCGACCGATATGACATGGCTTGCGCTTGGAGCGTTAGTAGTGTGTCTTATCCAGTTTAAAATCGGCCGAATGGTTGGACGGCGTTTCGGGGACCCGGTTGCAGGCGGCCAGGGTCTCGCGCAGAAAAACACCGTGCTTGCCGTTTGGCTTGCGCTTGCATACATGAATCCGGTTGCTTCGATTGGCCCGGCAGCCTATATTGCCTGGCAGAACATCGTTAACTCGTGGCAACTCATCAAAGCACGCCGTTGAACATGGTCGTGTAGGCGAACAAACGACATTGGGTAAATGTTAAATAATTAGTATCTCTTCAAAAGAGATACTAATTATTGTTTTATACGTATTAAGCAGTAAATAAGCGACTTGAGAAATAAATTGTGTGAAGGTTTGTTTCTCAAAATGTTACGTCGTCATTTGAACTTGTCAGCAAAGGAGTTGGGGGATGCGCTAAAATCGGATTATTTTTATTAACTTTGCATCGGCTTTAGTATCTCTTACGGAGAGATGCTACATATACGCATTTTAAAAACTGGAGCCAAAGCCACCGGGAAAGCACCTGTATAGGCTCGTCCCTGAGATCCGAAGCGTGAGCAGACGGACGGCGAAACCGAATGTATGATCGTCGGGGATTTTACCCGGAAGTCATACATAAAGAGTTTTTGTATAATCCTATGAATCAAGAAAAAACAGAACAAAAACCGGAGACAGAGTGGTTTGCCATCAGGACACGCCGTGAATCCAGGGCCGAAGAAGAACTCGCCGCAGTATGCGACGAAGTATTTTTCCCGAAACATACAGTTGCAAAAGAAGGCGCAAAATCAAGTCAGAGGGCTGTAATTCCCCACGTACTGTTTGTACGGGGTGACCGCGACACCCTGATGGACCTTGAAAGGCGCGGGCGAGAACACCCCGAAACGACAGTTCCGTTCTGGATCTACCGACATCCTGGCGATAACGCCATCCGCGCCATCCCCCAGCAGTCGATTGACCTGTTGAGACTATTGACCGCAGACGATGCAACTCGCTGTGAAATATTTACCAAAAACGATTTCGCACAAGGACAGCGCGTCAGGGTAATCGCAGGCCCCTTCGCGGGCTACGAAGGCCACGTTCAGCGCGTCAA
>CAYVXC010000069.1:0-11311 GCA_964454925.1 uncultured Bacteroides sp. | reverse complement strand
TCGTAGAGAACTTCCATTGGCGAAATTAATTATTATACAAATATAACAAATATTTTTCGTTTCACGAGGCCGTCTACAGAATTTTTCCCCACGTCCGACCGCTCAAGGCGAGTTTTTTAATTGTCGTGTTATTTTTTGGGTGCCATTCAGCGTTCTTTTCAAAATATTGATTAAATTTGCATGTATTATCCCGGACAATGCTCTACCGGCTGAGTCCGATCTTCTAACGGCGTAATAACATTCCTTGAAAATCGCGCATGAAAAACGAATCAACAGGTGTCGCATCTCTGCCCGGTAGAATCTATCGATTCTATCGAGACGGTTTTATGAATATGACCATCGGTAAATCCCTCTGGATAATTATTCTGATTAAACTGGCGATAATTTTTCTTGTGTTGAAGCTATTCTTTTTCCCTGATTTTCTTGGTTCCAAGAGCGTTGATGAAGGGACTTCCAAACCCGAAACCGTCCTAAACGAGCTGACGAGCAGGACCACCACGGAATAACAGCACATAACCGGATAATCCTCATTTAGACTAACAATTAATCCAAATAACAACCCTATCCACTCACTGAGAACATGAACGATTTGATTTCAACCGTTGACTGGTCCAGAGCCCAATTCGCTCTGACAGCCATGTACCACTGGCTCTTCGTTCCGCTGACAATCGGTCTTTCTCTGATTCTGGCAATCATGGAGACTGTCTATGTCAAAACCCGGGACGAACGATGGAAAAAAGCCACACGTTTCTGGATGACTATTTTCGGAATTAACTTTGCTTGTGGCGTTGCTACCGGAATTATTCTTGAATTTCAGTTTGGCACAAACTGGTCAAACTACAGTTGGTTCGTAGGAGACATTTTTGGTGCTCCTCTTGCTATCGAAGGCCTATTTGCATTTTTCCTTGAAGCTACCTTTGTAGCCGTTATGTTCTTCGGATGGAACCGAGTCAGCGCCAAATTCCATCTCGCATCGACATGGCTCACCGCCATCGGCGTATGCCTGTCGGCTTTATGGATTCTTATAGCAAACTCATGGATGCAGCTCCCGACCGGAATGGAATTCAATCCCGATCAGATGCGTAACGAAATGTCAGACTTCTGGGCAGTGGTATTCAGTCCGGTGGCCATGAATAAATTCTTCCATGCTGTCTTCAGCGGCTGGGCTCTCGCAGGCGCTTTTGTCGTGGGTATCAGTTGCTGGATGATCTGGCGCAAACGTAGCGAAGACGCGGCGATGATGTCACTCAAGGTCGGAACATGGGCCGGTCTTATCGGAATGGTTTTGACCATGTGGACCGGTGACGGAAGTGCGGTTCAGGTCGCAAAACACCAGCCCATGAAACTCGCTGCTATGGAAGGCCTTTATAACGGTTCTGTCGGACAAAGCCTTGTTGCTTTCGGTCTCGTCAACGAGAAAGAGGACCGACTGAGCGATGAACCTGACGTCAAGGCTGAAATAGCTATTCCTTATGGACTTTCAATTTTGGCAAATCATGATCCCAACTCGTTTGTACCTGGCATTAATGATCTGATCGACGGTATTAGTCTTACTCCGGAAGGCGACACAATCTATACAGATTCATACGCAAAACGCATCGAAATGGGACGCGAAGCTCACAAAGCCCTTGCTGATTACACCGCCGCCCGTAAGGCCGGCCACTCACTGATGATGGACTCGGCTTTGATCTCATTGAAGACCAACTACAAATATTTCGGCTATGGTTTCTTAGATAAACCTGAAGATGCCGTTCCGCCGGTTGCCATTACCTTCTATTCGTTCCGTGCGATGGTAGGTCTCGGATCATTTATGCTCCTTGTTTTCGTCATCACACTTTGGGTTTGCTACCGGAAACGTAAAGAATTGCCCGCTAATTGGATCTGCATTCTCGGAATTCTCGGGATCCCTGCAGCTTGGGTAGCAAGCCAGGCCGGATGGATTGTAGCCGAAGTCGGCCGTCAACCTTGGGTCATCCAGGACATTCTTCCCACCCGCGGAGCAATCAGCGACATCCCGTCGTCAAACGTAGAACTGACGTTCTGGATTTTTGCGATCCTCTTCACCCTTATGTTGATTGCAGAAATTTCCATCATGCTGAGATTTATTAATCGCGCCAGCCGCGAAGGAATCTTCAAAAAACACTGATGAGGTGTTGAAGACTCTTGTGAAATATACTATATGAATAATTCGTAAATACTTCAATCATGGAATATAGTTTTCTTCAAGCCTATTGGTGGATTCTGATTTCGATTTTGGGAGCAGTTCTTGTTTTCATGCTCTTTGTCCAGGGCGGACAGACGTTGCTTCTCGGCAGAAACGAACCCGAAAACCGTTCGCTCATGCTTCTGTCTATCGGGAAAAAATGGGAACTGACTTTCACAGTTCTCGTGGTATTCGGCGGAGCATTTTTCGCTGCTTTCCCCCTGTTCTATTCAACCAGCTTTGGCGGAGCTTACTGGCTCTGGATGCTGATCCTTTTCAGCTTCGTTATCCAAGCAGTTGCCTACGAATTCAGAAACAAACCGCGTAACATCTTCGGTCCAAAGACCTATGACACGCTTCTAATCCTCAACGGTGTTTTCGGTCCCCTTCTGTTAGGTGTAGCTGTTGGCATCATGTTTTTCGGTGGCGATTTCACCATCGAAAAGGGTAATATTCTTGATAATGCCGCCCCGGTAATTTCTCAGTGGGGTTCGGCTCACGGACTCGAAGCAATCGTAAATTGGAAAAACCTTCTGATGGGATTCATGGTTCTCTTCCTTGCTCGTACCCTCGGTGCACTCTACTTTGTAAACGACATCAAGGACAGCAAAGGTTTTGGAATGCAGCTCCGAATCCAGGTACTCACTTCCGGAACCATCTTTGCCCTCCTTTTCGTAAGCTTCGTTATCGTACTTTGTCGCACCACGAGCCTTCGCGAAGTGGCTCCCGGCGTATTCGAACCCGAGAAATATGTCTATTTCCACAATTTCCTTGAAATGTGGGGACTTATTCCCGTATTGTTAGTCGCTGTTGCCGCAGTCCTCTATGGTATCTATCGGACTGCCTTCTCATCGACATGGCGTCGTGGTATCTGGTTTACTGGCGCCGGTACAATCGTCGTAGTCTTTATTCTGTTCTTAATCGCCGGTTTTGGTAGCACTCCATACTATCCCTCAGTATCTGATTACGAATCGTCACTGACAATTGCCAATTCGTCGTCAACGCCCTATACACTCGAAGTGATGGCATGGGTATCATTGGTAATTCCCATTGTGATATTCTATATCTCTTACGTCTGGAAGAAAATGAACGCCAAACCCGTTACCCCCTCAGACCTCAAGAACTCACACTAATCCCTAACCCCAAATGAGAAAAAGGACATCCGGTTTTAATGCCTGATGTCCTTTTTCTCATTAACGAAATGTACTTATCTTCTGTTATATCAGTGAAGATAGAATACCTCCACCTAAATCAGTAAGACACGAACTTTATCGTCCGGTAGCTTGTAAATATGCAAGTTTCTTCAACTGGAATTGACCGTAAGAGTCTATGAATTTATCTTGTGACTGCTGAAATAAGGTCTGTGCATTCAACAAATCTGTTATTGTAGTCGTGCCTGCATTGTAGAAGTTTTGATTAAGTCTAAGATTCTCTTCAGATTGAGCTATTGATTCACGGACAATCTTCATTTTGGAATAGGACGTTATCAAATCGTTCCATGCGTTCGTCATTGCAATCATAAGCAATTCGGAATTGTCTTCCAACTGAGTCCGTGCAATCTGAGTCTCAAGTTTTTTCTTTTTCATATTATGAGAACCTCCCCACCAATCGGTTACAGGTATACTGACGGTAACATATACGTTAGCGAACGTATGGCCTTGGTCAAGTAGATGTTCGTAGTTATAACTTGCACCCGCGGCGACCATCGGGAGGTTATTTCCGAGCGCAATCTTTTGTTCAAGTTCTTTCGCTTTCACATTTTGGGTCAGCAATCCATGACCAACCGTCTGGTCGAGACAATCTTCAGGATTCCGATAGATATCATCGGGAAACGCGGGGAGCTCGCCCATCGGTATATCTGAAGCAACGTCGACTGATCCATCAGTCCCCTGCCCTATATATTGGGAAAGCAACATTCTCACAACAGTAATTCCGTTCTCCAGCTCGCTTTTGGCGACAAGCATCTCGTTCCTTTTCAACTTCACTTCAAGAAGGTCGTTTATCGTCGTGATACCGGCGTCAACATAGCTCTGAACCTGATCTGTAAGAGTATCGAGCATCGCGATGACCTTATCCAGTGTCTTGTTTTTGGAATGGAGAGAAACAAGCTGCCAATAATATTTTTCAACATCGTTACGCACCTGATCGGCCGTCTGTCGCTGCTGTAATCGAGAAACTTCCTCGCCGACATGTGCCAGACGGTTTCCGTTCACAAGGCGCCCTCCGAGAAAAACAGGCTGCATGAGATTGATTCCGGCCACAGAACCTTTCTTCAACAGACTAACATTATATTCCATGTCGGGGAGTCCGAGACCAAGCATTGAAAGAGGAAGGTCAAGCTTGTGCTGAAGCATTCCATGATTGGCGGTAAATGCAGCCCCGCTGATACTCACGGACGGAAAATAATTCGTAAAGACTTCGCGCGAAGTTTCTTGAGATGCCATCAGGCTATATTGGGCTGTACGCATCCGCGCATTGTTTTCAAGAGCCATGCTCACACACTGGTCAAGTGTCAACGTCTCAGCGGTGATAGGCGTGGGACAAATGGTGGCTAAAAATGCCGCTATGATGATAATTTTTTTCATTTCTTCTCGTTTTTATCAGATTTTTTCGCCATCACTTTCCAATAGAGCACGGGGATTACCGTGACGATAAAGAAGAAAGTGACGATTGTACCCCAGAAAATCACTGTACCCATAGGTCTCCACATAGGCGTCCCGGTAAGAACCATCGGAAGCACACCCATTGAAGCTGCCGCGGATGTAAGAAATATGGGACGCATACGGCGCTCGGCACTGTGGAATATTGCCTGCTTGACCGTCAATCCGTCGGTTTCTTGAATTCCCTCGGCATAATCGATCATTATGATGACATTTCTGACAAGAATACCCATAAGAGATATTACACCGAGTGTACACGTCAAGGAAATTACATCGCCCTGGATGGCGAGTCCGATACCTGCACCCGGAATACAGAATATAATACAGAAAAGTAGAAGAGCGGCAACTTTGACATTCTTATAATGGAATACCAGAATGAAGAAAATAATAACGACCGCTAAGATCAATGCTGAGAAAATCTGTGGGAGTATGTCAAGTGCCTGATCATAATCGCCTCCGTATCCGAGAGTGACACCTTCAGGCAATTTCAGGTTCCGGAGTTTATCTACCAGTTTATACGTCACCTGCATAGTGTTTTCACCTCGTTCGACCTCTGAATTTATTGTTACGCAGGGAAGCCCGTTTCGATGAGACAACTGGCCATAGTGCCACGTAGGTGTCACGTCGGCAAACTGACGGAGAGGTGCGGACGAGAAGCCCATCACAGGGATAAGTTCGTTTCGTAAATCCGAGACATTGGAGCGGTCAGACGTCGGCGTGTTCAAGACTACAGGGGTTGAATATGTACCATCCCAGACCATTCCAACGGGAATACCGGTGCTTGTATATCTCATGGCCAGATCCGCTTCAAGCATTACATCGCTTAGCCCAAGACGCGACATGGTGGTGAAATCTGGTACAACCTGAGCAGCAATCAGTGGCGATTCGAGACTGCTTCGGACCAAATTGAGTTCGGGTATCGAGCGCATGACCGCAATCACTGAATCAGATGCTTCCTGAAGTTTGGCATAGTCATCACCAATCAATCGGATCTGTACGGGATAAGCAGCATTTGAGTATGACAGCTGTTTGAAACGTATAATAGCCTCTGGGAAGTAATCGCGATATTTGGCCGTGTATTCGTTCAGCACTTCAACTGTGGCCTCGTTACTCTCGGTATTGACAATGAATTGTGCGAAATTGGGCCCCCCGACCTGAGGAGCGTATGTAGTCTGGAAACGCGGCGATGAACAACCATGGAAGTTGGCTACCGAAACAACCCGTTTGTCGCGGCTCAGAATCCGGGCCAGCGAGTCGGCTACAACATCCGTGCTTTCGAGAGCGGTTCCGGTTGGAAGGTATATTTCGACAGCAAACTGATTTCGTTCAGCGATCGGCATAAGCTGTTGGGGACGTTGAAGCAGAAGCCATGAGCCAAGCGCCGTCACGACAGCAGCGGCGAGAAGCGTAATCCAGGGATGTTTGAAGCATCCGGCAATAAGCTTATTGTAACCCGATTGCAAGAGGAGAAGAAGTGAAAAGTGTTTTTTCCCTGACGTCGAATCTCCGTCGATATTGGCGACTTTAGCCGGTTTAATAAGCTTGTATTGTAGAAACGGCACAAGGAGTTCGGCAATGAGCAATGATCCCATCAGTATAAGGGTGATAGCCCAGGGAAAATCATTTAGGAAGTCCCGGAACATCCCTTTCATGGTGAAAAGGAACGGGAAGAAAGTGATCGAGATGGCAAGTGTGGCTGAGAATATGGCCTTCAGGAACTCCGAACCTGATCTGACGGCCGCCTGTTTTCTGTCCATACCCTTTCCAATCAGTTCGACATATTCGTCAATAATTACCACTGAATTGTCGACAATCATTCCTAACGAGACTATCAGGCAGGCAAACGTGACGGTATTGAGTTCTATTCCAAATGCAAAGAACAGCCCGAGCGAAATAAAAATGGTGATAGGAATTGTAGAAGCGGCTATCAGAGCGACACGGATAGGCAGAAGGAGTACGATAGCAAGAATAACAGCGAGAACCGCGATGAGAAGTTCCCGTAGGAAATCAAACACACTGCTATTTACTACATCGGGTTGATTGGTAATCTTGAAAAGAGTGACATCTTCGGGAATTTGTGCTTTAAATGCTTCGAGCTGAGTCTCGACGAGCTCACCCATTTTTACGATGTTGTTGCCAGGTTTCATCTCAACCGATAACAGGATACATTTCCGTCCGTTGTTTGTTATATATGAAGTCGGTTCAGGATATTCCTGCTTGACCTCGGCTATGTCTTTCAGACGCACGACCTGACCATCAGGAGTTGCCAACACAATTTGATCGGCAATATCCGCGACCGAATTCATCGGATTATCAACATAAATTGGCGAAGTGTAACTATCGGAACGGAGAGCACCCCCGGTAGTCCTGAATCCCTGTGAGAAAAGGGTTGTGGCAAGTGTTTTTTCCGAGACCCCATAATGGGACAATTTCTCGGGATCGACTTTTATAGAAATCTGCTCATTTTGCATTCCATAGACCGTCATCGTGCCAACACTTTCAACCGTCCTCAACCGATCCTTGAGATCGTCCATATAATCGTTGAGCTCGCGGTAGGTTTTGTCATCACTCTCCATCGTTATCAACAGAGCGGATGTGTCGCCGAAGTTAGAAATTACTTCAACCGCGAGAACTCCGCCAGGAAGTTGCTGTTTGACACTATTTAGCTCGCGGCTGAATGTATTCCAGAACGAATCGGTGTCATGGACATCGTCATCCAGTTCAACATAAATCATGACCATTCCGTCTGTAGCGTTAGATTCGGTCTTGACTTTGTTGACCTCCTTGAATCCGAAGATAAAGTTCTCCAATGGCTTCATTACCTGCTGCTCTATCTCCATAGATGAAGCTCCGGGATAAACAGCCACAACTACTCCTTCACGAATCGTATAGTTGGGAAACTCGTTTTTATTCATGGTCTGGAGAGCATAGATCCCGAAGGCTACCAAAATACAGACCATAAGAATAACGACATTAGCGTATTTCACGCCCCAAACAACCAGGGGCGAATTTTTTACAGGAGGCAGTTTAGATAACAATCCCCCTTCTATCTTTTTATTTGAAGATTCCATCGGACTCTTTAGTTAATAGATGTAACCTTGGTCCCGTTAGAAACCTTTTGCATTCCTTCCACAATCACCTTGTCTCCGTTTTTGAGACCCGATTTGATAACCACGCCGTCGGGTAACATCGTACCTGTTACGACAACCCTCTTCCGAGCTGTATCGGCGGAATCGACCCAAACGAAATGTGTATTATCGGCCGCCAACAATACTGATGACACCGGTAGGACGACCCCCTCGCTGGCATGATTACTTTCAATCACTACGTCACAAATCATTCCGGGGAGTAGTTTGCCTTCCGCGTTATCAACTTTATACTTCATAAGATAGGAACGTGATAAAGGATTGGCAATGATACCTTTCTCAATTAACTTCCCGGTATAGGTAACCCCAGCGGCGGCTTTCGTGGAAACCATTACTTCCGATCCAAGATTAAATTTTGATACTTCGTTTTCTGGTACGGAAATACATACCTTGACAGAGTTGATATCAACAATCTTAACGACGGGTACGCCCGGGGCAACAGTCTGGCCGACAGATGATAGTTTCTCTGACACAACACCCGAAACCGGAGAATACAATTTGGCATCGTCGAGTGCAATCCTAGCAATCTTCTCAGCACTCTCGGCCTGACTAAGCTTGCTCTGGACATCAACCCATTTTATATCCGGGAGGGAATTAGCCTCGTGTAACTGCTTCATACGATTATAGGCGTCCTTAGCCTGGTCCAATGTTGCAACCGCGATATTATACGCATTACGCAACGAACCATCATCTAAAGTTCCTATCAGTTGACCTTTTCTGACATGATCGCCTTCGGAAACAGTGAGGGTCTTGATTGTACCCGCCGTCGAGAAGCTAACAACCGTCCCGCTTTCCTCTTCGACTGTTCCTGAATAGTTACTGGATAATTCCGATCTGTTATCTGCCACTGTCAGAGTCTTTACTCTGATTGGTTCCACGTTATTTTGTTTTTCTTCAGAATTGTGTCCGCATGCGGAAATTTGCAGGGTCAGAATAGACATGATTAGACCCCGGTAGGCCAAACGATAATTCATACTTAAATTTTTCTGGTTACTATTGAACTGCAAAATTACAGCTATTCATCGTGGCGGTAAATGTCACACAACCGAATAAAATTGTCGTTTGGTTCGATTCTAAAGAATTTTGATTGGAATATTCAGAGATAAATATTTATTTTGTACTCATTAAAGTTATTGAATGAGATTTATCAATGCAACCACTCCTTAAAATAGCATCAGCCTACCTCGATCCAGATAATACAACCATCGGCTCATTTGATTTGACCGGCAGATGTGCGTTTGCAATATGTACCGAAGGAGAGTTCACCATCAGAATTCTAAATGAACGATATGTGGTGAAGAGCCGGGATATGTTTGCATGTATGCCTTTTGTGAACGTTGAGATTCTGGACGTGATAAAGCCATCGGAAATAATTTTTGGGTTCGTCCAAATCAAGAATGTGCCAATGATGATAAATAGATGGGTCAACACAAATAACTTAACAGCTATTCAGAACCACCCTTTAATAGAAATACCGGAAGAGCACTTTTCGGGACTTATTAGGTCTATCAAGGAATATGTTCAGGAATTAGAAGATTTCAGGCAGGACAATTCTGAAAATATATGCAAGCATATTCAAAACGATATAAATGACTTCCGAAGCAAACTGATTGTTGCTCAAGTCTTAAAAATCTATTTTTCTGAGATACAGATGAGAGTTGCCGCACATACTCATTACGACTATGTATTTCAACATTTTATGCTTTTGCTGTATAATAATTTCCGGCTACACCGAGATGTTCGCTACTATGCCTCTCGTTCTGGTTTGAGTCTTAAGTATTTTTCGACCATAATCCGTCAGGTTTCAGGATCGAGTCCGTCTTACTGGATAGAAACTGTCGTTGTCAGTGAGGCAAAATCTTTGCTTAATGAAATCCGGAACAGCATTAAGATTATTGCCGCATCCCTCAATTTTCCCGATGCCCCTACATTCACGAAATATTTTCGTCGAGTCACAGGAATGACGCCAAAAGCCTATCGCAAAACCATTCAGTAAATATGGATCTTAACGACGACGGCGCGAAGTCGGCCGTTGCATCCGATTGTGGTTTACAGCAGATTCATGGCGCAGTCTTAAACCCTTATAAGCGTCTTTAATAAACTTGAGGTCTATATCCGCAGTCTTATTAACCGAACGTCCGGGATCATCAAGGTTGTGAGATAAAAGCCAGTCATAGAAGTAAGACATATATAGAATACGCTCATGCTGACGATGATCGAGACCCTTCACTTTACTATAAACTAACCGCGGAGCCATCTCCGGTTGGGAACGCATGGCATTAATCATTCTGTCAGTTCTTTCGATAGCCTCCGGACGATCATTCAGGCCACGGATAACCCAAAGTGGTACGCTATTCAAGTCAGCAATATTACCGTCTATTAACGATCCGGCGAGAACAATGGCCGCCGCAATCCTTTCTGGAATTTTAGCAACAAGATCGGCTACTCCATTTCCACCCATACTCATTCCTATTGCATAAATACGGTTAGGATCTATACAATAGTTAGATTGAGCCCAATCGATATTTTGAATTATCTTATCCGCATCCCACTTGTCTCCGGTAGCTTGAGGTGCGAGCACAACTGCATCGAGTTCCATGCCCGAGCGAATAGCATCAATGGTTCCAAATCTGTCGATATCTGCCAGATTCGTCCCTGAGGCACTACGACTGTGAAGTGTTATGATGAGCGGACGGGGACTATCTGTAGAATCAGGTTCATACAAAATGAAGTTATATCCGCCGGAGACTTCATCTATATGATTCGAAATAGATCCTTTTGCCGTTGCAACAAAAGTGACAACAACAGAAAGAACCAAGCCGAAAGCAAAACGCAACTGTCCCTTAAATTCAAATATCAGATTTTTCCGTGACATCATAACATTATAAGGGATATTACTTCAATATTAAGAAATGAAGAGAGATATTACCACTGCGAGCACTATCAGCGAAAAAGCGGAAACATTAAGCCATATTCCGATCGTACGTGCTTTTGATTCTTTCTGCGCTTTCGCACTAAGCAAATTGATTAGAGCTAACGCGCCGATGACACCCATAAAAATATAAAAAGAGCTATTCACAGGTCTGACAGATTACACTGATTAAAAAGTATTATTTCACTGCAAAAATACTATTTTTTCTTGACATGTCACTATCCTCTGTTCTTCAAAAATTCTCAACAATAGAAAAAGAAAAAGATATTTAAATTAACGGGAATATAACACCGAACTTTAAATATCTTTTTTCTTTTGTGGAGCTGGAGGGACTTGAACCTTACGTCACAAGTGCCGCAGTATCAATAAG
>CAYVXC010000068.1:9208-11354 GCA_964454925.1 uncultured Bacteroides sp. | reverse complement strand
GTGCCGCGGCGCAGAATGTAAATACCGGGGACAAGGTCGGTTCCCGAAACGCGGACACCGTCGAGGTTGTAGTATGTTGCCGGGCCGTCAGCCTGTTCGCTGTCGACTGCAATGTCTTCCACACCCGATGAATAGTTGGTGTAACGTCCGGCGGGAGTGCTGATGTCTAAAGAGTAAGAACCGGTCGCATTTCCGAAATTAAACGCGATGCTTTTGAACGTAACCGGATAGAAGGCAAGATCATCGGTAAGATCGGTCATCTCGTCGAGTTTGTGGAAATCAAAATCGACAGTGTTGTCTTTTGACGGTTCGAGATCGGGAGTGACAGTCATGGTCACGGGACGAGACTGGTTTGCACCCTGAACGGTAAGAACGATGCTCTTGATGCTTACGGCTGTGCCGGGATTGACGGTCATGGTGATTCCGTCGGGCAGACCGAACATCCGGCTATCGCGCTGAATGGTAAGTTTGGGCGCACGCGACGATGAAATCTGATAAGTCAGGTTTATCTTGTTGTTTTCTCCGGGAGTGACCTTGGGATTTTTGATTGAAGTCATCGAGGTTTTCCACGGTTCGCCGCTTTCGAGGAAAATTACGGGAGATTCGGGAATCTCAACGTGGACGGTTGTTGAATCTGTGAAGTTTCCTATCTGACCGACGAGTCCGGTAACGCCGTTTTTGAGTCCTTTCAGGACACCTTCATTATCGACAGCCGCAACCTCGGGATCGTCAGCCGTCCAAGTGAGTGTCGAGGGATTGTAATCGAAGGGATTACCATCGACGAAAGCCTGAACTTCAAGCGGATATTGTCTGACATGGTCTATGACAATGTCTTTCAGTCTGATGGCAATATCAGCATCGGTGACAGTGATTGCTTTGGTCACCGACACTCCGCCAAACGAGGCGGTCAGCTGACCGGTAGCGGGGGTTGACGAAGCGAAATAACGGCCGTCCTTACATTCACCGGCTTCGGGTGTACACGAAAAGCTGATTCCGGCCACGTCTTCGTCAATCAACATGCCATATTTGTTGTAACCGAGAATTTTCGGAGCGGGCTGGCTGAGGACGGGAACCGTCAGCTCGACATCGTCAAACTCGAGACGGGCAATTTCGTTGTCGGTCGGTGAGGTCGCAAACACCATCCATCCGTTCGCAACCGGACGCGGCGCCGATTCGGTGGTCTTGTTGACAATGCGGTCGGTAATGAACATTTCCGTTGAACCACCGGCATCGACAGCGGCGGCGCGCCAACAGCCGTAGTCTTTCAGAATTTCACAGGCGACCCACGACGGACAACCGGCCGACGCACCCCAGACGGGGTCGGTGGCCTTGTCAATAGTCATGATGTAGAGGGTCTTGTTGTCTTTCGAACAACCATATACGGTCTTAGGATAAACCTGGTTGTTGTAACTGTTCTGCTGGTTGGTGACCGGGTCGATCTCACCATCCTTGAGGATGAGAGCCAGGGCCTGAAGGGCGTTTTCGAGACGAGGGGTCTCCCAGGTCTGGAACGAGGTCCACGACGAATTGAGCGTAACGGTGTCGCCTTCGGCAAGTTTGGCCAAAGCCTCGCGGTTGGCTCCGCGACCGACGAGAGCGAGGTCGTTGTCGCCGAGAGTCCCGCGGCCGGCATCTTTTCTGACTTCGGTAACAACGGTTTTCATATCGCCGCCGGTGATCCATTCTTCTCCGGGAGCGAGTTTAAGCATTACTTCGGTCGCAACTTTGTCAACCACTACAAAGTGGCTCGTACCACTCGAAGCGTCGATGTCGACCGGCTGAAAAGCCTTGTTGGCAGGATAGTAGCTGTTATAGAGGCCGATTTCACCGTCGCGGACAACCTTGTTGACCTGCTGGAAGTCGAGATATCCGATTGAAGGATTGCTGACATATCCGCGCCAGACGAGAGGCTCGATCCAAAGACGTTCGGGGTCGGCACCGATGAGGCAAATTTCGAGCGGGGTGCCACACCACATGTCGGAAGCGTTGTTGGTCTCGGTGATGATCTTTCCGTTACGAAGATTGCCACCGAAGGTTGTTCCGACGAGAAGGTCGCTCCACGGTGCCTGACCTGAGACACACCAGAAATTTCCGTTGGCGGCAGCCACGGCAACATGATTGTCGGTAGTCAGACGTTGGGCTGCGC
>CAYVXC010000068.1:0-9108 GCA_964454925.1 uncultured Bacteroides sp. | reverse complement strand
TCATCAGCATGGCGGCTACAAGACCTGTCCTGATTGTTTTTTTCATAAGGAGTTTAGGTATGGAGGTTAAAAGTATGATTGGTTTTGTTTGCTATCTGCTTTTATTTGAATGAACGGTCGTTGCGGATCGTTCCGGCTGTCAGTTCGCGATGTTGTCGGGCATCTCGCGTGGTCAGGTAGTTACGGAAACATTCGATATGCGCCATCCGATGGGTATCTGTTCCGAGATAATCTACCATTCCTTTTTTCGCAAGATGCTCGGCGAGCTGCTTGGCGGGTTTTCCATAGAATCCGGCCAGGCTCAACATGTTGATCTGGAACGGAATCTTTGCATGCAGGGCTTCGAGTCGCGCCGGTTTGGACTGATAATAGGAAAATCGTTCGGGGTGAGCCATTATCGGGCGATAACCTTTCACCTGGAGGTCGAAAATCAGTTGTTCGAGGTTCAGCGGTTCCATTTGCCACTGATTTTCGATCAACACGAATTTTTTAGGATAGGGGATGATCTTATCCTCCTCGAGAAGCGCGGTCAGTCCGTCGTCAATCCGGTATTCGGCCGTGTGGGCAATGTCAACGCCCAGATTCCGGCGGTTAACCTCGCTGACAAGCGATTCAAACGGGGCTGCCAGAGTTTCGGCGCTGTTCGGAAATTCGTTGACGGCGATATGGGGCGTGGCAAGAATTCTGTCGATACCAAGGTCCTTGAGGCCTTCGACCAGTTCGATCGAAGTCGGTAGGTCGGGAGAGCCGTCATCGACTCCGGGAATGACGTGAGTGTGTATATCGGTTTTAAACCAAAGAGGAATAGGTTCGGATGATTTGCGTGAGAAGAAATTAAACATGTCGTGCAAGTTGTTTCTTTGTTTAATGAAGAGAGTCGGCAAAAGGGGTTCGCCCGTCGAGCGAGCGGCCGAGCGTAATTTCGTCGGTATACTCAATTTCGTTACCGACCGAAACACCCCGGGCGAGCTGAGTGATTTTGACCGGGAGTCCGGCCAGACGGCGATAGATGTAAAAATTGGTGGTGTCACCTTCCATTGTTGCGCCCAGAGCGAGAATCACTTCGTCGACTCCACCCTCACCGACGCGTTCAACAAGCGATTCGATCTCGAGACAGTCGGGACCGACGCCGTCGATAGGAGAGATCACACCCCCGAGAACGTGATAGAGCCCGTTGTATCGGCCGGTGTTTTCAAAAAGAATCACATCTTTTACATTTTCGACAACACAGACGGTCCTTGGGTCGCGTCCCGGAGAAGCGCAAACAGGGCAGACATCCGTTTCGGAGATATTGTGACATATCCGGCAGTATTTCACCCCGTGGCGCATATCGATGATCGCGTGACCGAGCGCATCGGCGGTCTGTGTGTCCTGACGCAACAGATGGAGCGCCAGACGAAGGGCCGTTTTCCGGCCTATGCCCGGCAGACGTGACAGTTCGTTTACTGCCCCGTCAAGAAGTCTTGACTGAAATTGAAGTTCCATCATCGTGAAAATTCAGAGATCAGTTTGACTGAGGAGTGCGCGGATGCAGAAGCCAATGGCGGTGGCGTTGACCGAGCGAACGCACGGCGTATTGCCATTGTCGGTCTCCGTCAAGAGTCAACAGCTTCTGACCGTCGAGTTGATGGTCGGGATCGGTGAGAGCCCAGACGTTGTTATCGATTTCTTCCTCGAGTTGACCGGCTGTCCATCCCGAATAACCGTTGAAAAACCTGAAAGCACCGATGTCGGCACCTCCCGCTCCGGCAGCTTCAATAACCGTGTCGATGTCCGACGAGAGCCAGAGCCCGTTGCCCAAAAAATGGCCTTCGGGATCGAACTGGTTTCCGAGAGTATGGATGGCGAAGAGCCGGTCTTCACCCATAGGACCACCGATGAAGACCGGACACTCGGCCGCAAGCCCCAGATGACGTTCCTCGGGCAACAGGTCTCCCAAAGTCGAGTCGCTTCGGTTTCCGAGGACAATACCCATGCAACCCTTCGTATCAGACAGAGTGACAAGGGCTATCACTGCGCGTTCAAAAAATGACTCGTGCAGAAAGGGTTCCGCGACAAGCAGTGAACCCGGGGTTGGTTTTCGGTTCTCGGTCGAGTGGTCAAATATATCTACTATGTTTTTCATCAATTCGGAAAAAGTGCGTACTTGAAAGTGTAGCTGAACTGCGAGTCCTGCGACATCCTCCATCAATTCAATCTACAAAGATACGCAAAATCTTTTGATTCCGAAAGTTAAAAATTTATAGTGGCCGGCTTTAGCTTCCGAGCGGAACGAAGTTACTGAGCGGATTTCCGGGTGCGGCTTTTTCCATCAGCTGTTGTGAGAAACTGAATGAGGCGGCGTCGGTGTCTGTTACTACCGATAGGAGTGAAGGACCGTCAGCTTCGAGCCAGCGCTTCATCGCGTCCTCAAGTTTTGACGGATCGTCGACAGTCTCGGCCTGAATTTCGATTGCCCGTGCGACGGCGCCGAAGTCGGGGTTGACGAGGTTTGTCTCGTTGGGTTTGAGTCCGGCCAGTTCCATTTCCCATTTTACGAAAGCCAGAGCACGGTTATCGGCAACCATAAGTTTCACCGGTAACTGGTACTGAGCGATCGTGAGGAGTTCCCCGAATAGCATTGCCAACCCTCCGTCACCGCACACGGCGATTACCTGCCGGTCGGGACAGGCGAATTTTGCACCGATCGCCATCGGCATCGCGTTCGCCATCGATCCGTGAGTGAAAGAACCGATCATCGAACGGCCTGATTTCGGTGTCAGATAGTGAGAGGTCCAGACATTATTCATACCAGTGTCGACGGTAAAGACGGCGTTGTCGTCCGCCAGACGGTCAAGGGTGTGGAGCATGAATTCGGGACGGACGGCGCCTTTCGTTCCGGGGTGGTTGACCGGTTCGGCAAATTTTGCCTGTATAGCCGCGTAATCGGCCAGCGCGCGGTCAAGGAAAGTCCGGTCTGTCTTTGTCTCGATCTGTTTTAGAAGTTCATCAAGGAACTTGCCGGCATCTGACCTGATGCCGATATCGACTTTGCATTTGCGGCCCAACCGGTCCGCTCTGACATCAACCTGGATGATTTTCTTATCGGTCGGGAAGAAGCCGGGGTAGGGGAAATTCATGCCGAGGACGAGAATGACATCAGCCTCTTGAATGGCATCGACGGCTGACCACATTCCGAGGTAGCCCATGTGTCCGATGTAGTTTTTCGCGCCGCCGGTTAGTTCGAGTTGACTTTTGTAAGTGGTAATCAACGGAGCGTTGAGTCTTTCTGACAATTCGTGAAGCTGAGTGACTGCGTTTTTTACGCCCGATCCGGCGAAAATGGCGATTTTGCTGTTCGTGTTTATCAGATCGGCTGCGGCGTTGATCTTTTCAGGATCGGGTTCAGGGAGACGGTCGGTATATAGCGCGTCGGTTGTCGCGTAAGATTCCACCGCCGGCTGACCGATGACGTCGGCCGGCAGTCCGATAATTCCGACTCCGCCTTCGCTGACAGCCGACTGCATGGCGGCCTGAAGCATGTGGGGAACCTGGGTCGGAGTGACGGCCATTTGGTTATAGACGCTACAGTTCGAGAAAAGAAGAATCGGGTTCGTTTCCTGGAAATATTCTGTGCCAAACACCGACGAGGCACACGTTGACGCAATCGCGAGAACGGGTGCGTTAGACCGTTGGGCGTCATAGAGCCCGTTGATAAGATGTACATGGCCCGGACCGCTGCTTCCGGCGCAAGCGGCTATCTTTCCGGTCAGTTGGGCTTCGGCACTGGCCGCGAAGGCAGCCGATTCTTCGTGACGCATGTGGACAAACTTGATGCGTCCGTCGTCGACGATCGCGTCTGTAAGATCATTAAGACTGTCGCCTGTAATGGCATATAAGTGTTTGATGCCTGAATCGGCCATAATATTTACGACCTGACGTGCTACGGTCGGGGAGGAGGATGGTGTTTGTGCGTTCATAAATACTGGTTTAAGTTACAAACCTATAACGCACATTCCGACCCCGGAGTTCAATCGTGGACTCAGAACGCTGTTAGCGAGTCGTTCTGACAAGAATCCGGAAGTCGCCGCCGGGAGGAACCAGGTCAAGATTGCCGGCTGTGATTCTGCCTCCGCTTATTTCACAATCTCCGGGCCGATGGAATGATTCGGCGTTCCTCGGTTCGACCGTTAAACGGCCTGTGGTCCCGGGCGCCATGAATCGGCTGTAGAAGGTATGGGCAACGTGCCCCATTGTACGACGCATGTTCACCTCCACAATCGGATAGACGGTTCTCCCATTCCGGTCCGAAGCCTTCATCATATCTATTCCTATCGGGCCTTTATATCCTTTGCTGAAAATACTTTCAGCCAAAAGTGATTTCAAAACTTCGATGACCGGTCCGAGTTCGAGCCCGATATGTCGCTCTATCGTTCGGTCGTCAGTCAGAATATTACCCGTCCATCCCCCGTGGGTATCGGTCTCGAAAAGCGAGAGACCGGCATACCGGCCGTTTTCATCGAATAGAATAGCGAAATCGACCGACCGGGAGAAATAGGGTTCGATTTCGATGGAGCCCTGACGGTTCAACATTCCGTTGATTCGGTCTATCAGTACATTGCGGGGTATCCGTCCGCTCTCCTGCTGTCCGCGTCCGGCATTTGACCAAGGCAGTTTCAGCATCGCTCTTCCGGCGCGGTCGACGGCTTCGAGTGCACCCTCCTGATCCGTGACGATAACCGGTGGAGGATTATCCGGACCGACAAGCTGAGGGATAGCCTCGTAACACCGACGGGCAATTTCGACTGTAGTTGAACGGTGGCTCAGTTGTCTGAGACGTTCGATAGCCTCACTGTCAGGTAGAACCTCGGGCGGAGTGCCGATTCTGATGAAACTTGTGCGGGCCGCCGCTGACCATCCCCATGGTGCCGGCGAGAATCCCGGTTCGTATGCCATAACCGGTTCTACATCCAGACCAAAAGCACGGCTGACTTCTTCAAACCACGCTTCGTTGACCGCTCCGACAAAAAGGTCGCCGGGATCACCATACCAGATTGGCAGACAGGCCCCTGAATTTCTAAGTCCGACCGCTGACCGCGGAGGTGTGAAATTAGGCGATCCGTTCGCAAGCGCCAGATCGTTGTCAGGGTTGAAAAGATGGAGTTTGGCCATTACCGGTCATTCGATAAAGACGGTTATCAATTTAAGTGGTGTCGCGGTCGGGGTAATCAGGATTTCATCTGTATCGGCCGCCACAAGAAGGGTCTGCCCGCGTTTAATCTTCATCGGCCGGCCGCCGTCAGCACTAACCAGCCCTGCTCCGTCAATTGCCACGAGAATACGCGGTGAGTCGAACTCTTTAACAGGTAGTCTCAGCGGTTGCATGGCCTGAAGAGCCGTCACCGTGAAATAGGGGGTCGATTTGACGATGGTCTCGAAGTCGATGAGCATCTGGGGGCGTGCAAGTCCATAGTCAGTCTGTCCATAGTCGATGACATCGAGTGCCTGTTCGATGTGCAACTCGCGTGGTTTCCCGTCGACATCGCGCCGATTGTAGTCCCACAACCGATAGGTCGTGCCGCTTGTCTGCTGAATCTCCAGTATAAGATTGCCTCCCCCGATCGAATGGATGCGGCCGGCCGGGAGATAGAACACGTCACCTTGAACCGGATGGTGTTTGGCCAGAACGTCGACGAGGCGGTTCGCGCTCATATAACTGCGGAGTTTCTCGTTGTTCAGACGCCGGTTAAATCCTGAGTAGATATAGGCGCCCGGATCACGTTTAATGATATACCACAACTCGGTTTTTCCGTGGCCGTCGGGAGCATTGCTGTCATCGGGATGCACCTGAATCGAAAGATCGTCTTGAGCATCGATGAACTTGATGAGAAGAGGGAAAAATGTTCCGAAACGTTCACTTAGACGTTTTCCGAGAATTTTTTCGCCTTGAGTCTCTAAAAGTTGGCTGACTGTCTGGCCTTTGAAGGGGCCTTCGGCTACGATGGTTTCTTCGTTCTTAAGCCCTGATATTTCCCATGATTCGCCGATAAGTTTTCCCGGCGATTCAGAGAGGCCTTTGAATGCGGCTATGCGCTCACCGCCCCAGCGCACGGTTCGGTAGCGGGGTTCGAAGCGAAGTATGCCGATTTTCTCGTTGCTCATGGGCCGGCGTTATTATGGCGTGGAGTTTGGAGCTAAGCGTTAACGCCTGCAAAGATAGTGTTTTTTGCCGTAACATCGCCCTCAAACCCTATAAAATTGTATAAACCCAATTTCTTGCCGTTACTTCCACGCAATTATTAAGACAGAAAAAACAGAAGTTTCAAAAGGCGTAGTTTCTTGATAAAAGCAGTAGTTTGGTACTTTTATGATTTCAACAACACCATAATTACCGTTCGTCGGAAACGAAAAAAACGCTCCGGGAGATCCGGAGCGTTTAAGGATTATAAGTTCCTCAGCTGATTAGTTGTTGGTGATTTCAGCGATTGAGAACTGAGAGAACTCGAGGTCTTTAGCAGCCTTGGCAGCTTTGGCGGGATCGAGTTTGATAGCTTTCTGGAGGTTTTCTTTAACCATGTTCTGGTTGTTGGTGCGGGCACCGATAACAGCGAGCATGTAGAAAGTGTCAGCATCGGGATTGGTTACACCGGTAAGAGTGTTTTTAGCTTTGGTGTAGTCGCGGGTCAGAAGCTGAGCGAGAGCTGCGTTGTTAGATTTGGTATTGCCGAATGCACGGACAGCTGACTGGGCGTCACCCTGTTTGAGGTAGAGGGTACCGAGCATTTCACCGATATTGTCGGCGTTCGAAGCAGAACCCATCAGCTTGGTAGCGTCTGCATAGTTCTGGTTGGCGAGTGCGACCAGACCGAGGTTGGCAATGGGTTCAGCAGCGTTTGCGTTGAGCGATTTAGCTTTGTTGAACGAAGTAGTTGCAGCGGCGAGGTCACCGTTTACATACTGTGCGAGACCGAGGTCATTCCATACGCGGTAGTCGTTGGGGAAGTATTTCGCAGCGGCGGCGTATGTGTTGAGTTTTTCGCGGGGGTCGTTGGTCAGGGTAGCGGCGTAGAGGATTTCTTCGACGGTGAGCTGTTCGGGTGCGCTGTTCAGGAGAGCGAGAATTTCAGAATCGGTTTTACCGATGACTTTCACGCTGGCTGTGATGCGCGAGTAACGGAGCTGGGGAAGAATCTGTTCGGCGAGTTCGTTGAATACCTGGCCGAGTTCTTTAATCTTCTGGTCGCGGACTTCGGGATCGCTGAAGCGTTCGAGGATGCTCAGGATGAGCTGTTTGTCCTGGATGTTGCTCTTCGAGACGAGTTCTTTGAAGCCTGCCCAGTCTTCGGGAGTGAATTCAGCGGTC
The DNA here is from genome assembly GCA_964454925.1 of uncultured Bacteroides sp. Classification (GTDB taxonomy): domain Bacteria; phylum Bacteroidota; class Bacteroidia; order Bacteroidales; family Muribaculaceae; genus CAG-873. The sequence goes on along the minus strand of CAYVXC010000068.1, from coordinate 1,766 downwards.
AGGTTGTTGAATTCGGTGATGTTGTCTTTTTTGAGCTGATCGTTGACATAGCCTTTGGTGTTGGTTTCACGTTTTTCAGCAAGCTGGGTGTTGAAAGACATGGGACCGTCGGGCGATGCATACGATTTGATGTTGATTTCTTCGAGGACACGTTTGTCGTCGGTGTAAGCTTTACGGATTTGGTTGCGAAGTTCTTCCATTGCGTCAGTGCTGAGCTGGTTGGCGCGGATATTGGCAACGTTGATGAGGAACATAATGTCGGCAGCGTAAGCTTCATTGATGTCCTTCTGGAAAGCATCTGTAGCGAGCGAGGGGGTAACGGTGGTAGCAGTGGCTATGGCGGCAGTCGAGATAACGCCGTCAGCGACAGCTACGCGGGGAAGAGCATACTGTTTGTTGCCCTGAGCGACCGAGAAATCAAGATAGAGGGTGCTCTCGTCCATTTCGGGAACGTAGTTGAACGCTACGGGAATGGTCATTGTGCCACCGTTGTCAAAATAGATTACCGGGTTGTTGCCCATAACCTTTTCGCCCTGGAAAACGTAGGGTTGGCTCTTGGTTTCAGTACCGTTGTAAACGAGAGTGGGGGTAACGGTTACCACTGCATTCTTGACAAAGAATTTAGCGGGGATATTACCGGTGACTGTAGCGGGTACACGTTCGCCTACTACTTCAAGCGGATTGGGGTTGGTGGTGAAGTAGTCAGCCTGGAACGGGTTGAGTTTCTTACCACACGAAGTCATGATTACTGCCGAACCGACAGCTATCATAAGTAAATTTGATTTTTTCATAACGGGTTAAGTTGTTATTATAATTCGTGTTTTATTCTGTGGTTGCTGAAGAGAGGCGGGTGGTAATGAAGAGATATGGTCTCTTATTTTGATAACAGTTGAAACGTTATATTGGCTGTGTTAAAGTTTTGCAAAAATACTAATTCTTTTCGATTCTGCAAAAACATTCAGCTATTATTCCATAAGTTTCCGGTATCTGCGTCGGGGAAGTGGCTTGCCGTCGTTGTGGGCGCGCTTGAATTCTTCGTAGTCGCTGTATGATCCTTCGTAGAAAACGACCTTTCCGTCGCCTTCGAATGAGAGGATGTGTGTGCAGATTCGGTCAAGGAACCAGCGGTCGTGGCTGACGACAACCGCACATCCCGCGAAGTCGTCAAGACCTTCTTCGAGCGCGCGGAGAGTATTGACGTCGATGTCGTTGGTCGGTTCGTCGAGAAGGAGAACGTTGCCTTCCTCTTTCAGAGCCATAGCCAGATGTAGTCGGTTTCGTTCACCGCCTGAAAGAACTTCGATTTTCTTTTCCTGATCGGCGCCCGTGAAGTTGAATTTAGAGAGATAAGCGCGAGCGTTTACGTCGCGGCCGCCCATTCTGAACGATTCGACTCCCTGACTGATGACGTCGTAGACCGATTTATCGGGAAGGAGATCGTGGTGACGTTGGTCAACGTAGGCGATCTTGACGGTTTCGCCGACATCGAAAGTTCCGGCGTCGGGTTTCTCCTGTCCCATGATGAGACGGAAAAGCGTTGTCTTTCCCGCGCCGTTAGGACCGATGACTCCTACGATTCCGTTTGGCGGAAGCGTGAAGTCGAGTCCGTCGAAAAGTTGTTTTTTGCCGTATGCCTTTGCAAGACCTTTCGCTTCGATGACTTTCTGACCGAGACGAGGACCGTTGGGAATGAAGATTTCGAGGCGTTCCTCTTTCTGTTTCTGATCTTCGTTTAGAAGCCGGTCATAGCTCGACAGACGCGCTTT
>CAYVXC010000067.1:0-11547 GCA_964454925.1 uncultured Bacteroides sp. | reverse complement strand
TGTTTCCCATGAAACTCCTGTTATCGTATTGTCTGTATCATCAGACGAGCAACTGGATAGGCCAAAAGCGAATATCGCCGGTAATAAAAATAAATATAATTTTTTCATAGAGATAAATTTTGTAGTTGCTGTTGCAAATTTATAAACTCTAAGTTAAAAATACAATACTTTTTTCGTTTTTTTTTGTGACAATTTGATGACATTTTGTAATAATTGCTGGTTGGAGAGGATTCGGGCATTCCTGTGGGCGGTCTGGGCGGTAATTTTGTGGTCATGAAAACTCTCAGAAGAATAGTTCCGCCGCGCTATCACTACGACCCGATGGCGGCCGAAATAACCTCGACGTCAAAAATGCGCGAACTCGCCGGCCCTTTCAGCCGGTTTGCCTGCCGCCGCCTCCTTCCGACCGAGGAGGCTCTGATCGCCCGTCTTGAGCTTCAACGGATAAAGAAAGGCGCCGTCCGTGCCTATGTCATCGACCCGAACCGCCACTACGAACGGCTCCTGATTCTCTATTCGGCCTATATCCAGGCTACGTTCGGTGGCGGCGAGCCTGTCGCGGTCCTGGGTCCGACCAAGAAGAATGTACGTCTGCCCCCCGGACTTAGCCCGAAATGTGTCCATCTGTTTTCGGGCCGCAAGCCCGACCACATCCGCGGCTTCGGGGCTTTCCGCGCGGCCGTGATGGTCCGTGCGGACCGGCTGACTGAGCACAGCAACCGCGACCGGACGGGCCGTCGGGCTATGCAGGCGTTCAACTCGGCGGTTCCGGAGTGCCGTAACTCGTCGCTCATTTTCATCGGCGAGTCATATTCGCGCTGGAGCCGTCTGTTCTCGATCATGTACCGCCGGATCTGTGGAGCTCCGTTCCGGAGCGATGCGGCGGCAAGTCGGATGCCTCCGATGGACGCCTATCTGGCCATCGACGTCCGTCTGCTCGCGCTGCCCGAAACCGATGACCTCCCCGAAACGGAAGTAGTCGCAAGACCCTACACGGTCGAAGCCCTTCGGAACGCCCCGGCTCCGGCCGACGTCTTCGGGTGTCGGACAAGCCGGACAAGTCAGACAGATCGCTACGGGCCGGTGCCGGAGGTGGTTAAAAATTGGTAAATGGGAGGTTCGTGTCATTAAATCGATTACCTTTGCCAATTATTCAAGAACTGTGAACCCGATGATTCAACGCATAGTATTTTTTGTTTTATTATTCGTCGTGGCTGTCCCTGTGTTCGGTCAGTCACGTGCGCCCGAGATTAAAATCGAGCCTAAGTATAAGGTTGAAGAAGATACGGCCGGTTACGACGAAAGACCATATTTTATTTTAATAGAACAGAGTGAAAAGGCTCTCGAAGAAGGAGATTATGAAGCGGCGGGGCTCAGGCTCGTCGAGGCTATGGGTATCGAGCCGGACAATGAACTGAATGTCGCCCTTCTGTCCAACTTAGGGATGATCTATTATTATAACGATCAGGATTCGATGGCTCTCGTTGTCCTTGACGAGGCTATCAAGCGGGCACCCCGTCTAATAGCGTCGCATGAAAACCGGGCGCGGGTTCTGACCGGGTTGGGACGCGACAAAGAGGCGTTTGCCGAGTATGGGAATATTATCGAGATTGATTCGTTGAACATTGAAGCGCGGTTTATGCATGGTATGATAGCCTTATATAGCGGCAATCTGCATGATGCGGAGACCGATTTCGAAATTCTGAATTCAGTGGTTCCGGTCAGCCGGAAGACATGGCTGGCTTTAGGAACATTATACTCAATGACAGGACGCGAACAAGAGGGCGCCTCGTATTTCCGGAAGCTTATAGACCTCGAACCGGCTGTCGAGTATTATGCGAGGCTGATTGCATGTCTCCTTGTTGTCGACGACCTCGACGGGGTATCAAAGACAATAGGAGACGCGATGGCAAAGTATCCGTCTGACCCCGAGCTGTATTTCTATCGGGCATTGTTGAATAAAAAACGATACCGAACCGACGAAGCCAAACGCGACGCCGAGCGGGCAGTGGAATTAGGCGCTGACCCTGAACGAGTAAAGGCAATCTTCGCCAAATAGAGGGCTGTCGGATTCGTTACCGAAGTTGAAAAGCTGTTGAAAACTTTTGAAGAGGGGTGGCCCCCCTATGTGAAAAAGAATTCGTAATTTTGTGCGATGTTTTCATTGATACGACATATAGAGTTTCTGTTAACCAATCATGATTGCGTTGTAATTCCGGGTCTTGGCGCCATTTTGGGCGTTCACGAGTCGGCGACTTACGACGAAGCGACGGGTTGGTTGAAGCCTCCGTGCAGACGCTACGCTTTCAACAGCGAACTGATCGAGTCAGACGGCTTGTTGATAAATTCGGTTGCACGTAGCCGAGGCATTGATTTCAGACATGCCGTATCGGTCGTCGGCGACGCAGTCGAACAACTCCGTACTCAGTTGAAAACGGCAGGAGAAATATCGCTTGGCCGAATCGGGCGACTGGAGTCAGACGATGAGGATATTGTTTCTTTTGTCCCGTTCGAACGAGACCTCCTGACGCCGTTGGCAGACTGGATGCCGGTTGTAAATGCAAGCGTAGTCAGTGATACATCGGGTAGTGAAGCCGGAACAGACGATTCATCGGAAAGAAGAGAGTCGGTTCGTCGTCGTCACGGCATCCGTCGCTTTGTGCGTAATACCATCGGCGCAGCTGCCGCGATTTTCATTGGCCTGACGGTCTCCACACCCGTTGATGTCGACAATACCCATCAAGCCTCGCTTGAAATTCCGGCCATCAGAACAGCCGCAGTTACAGTTCCTGAAAAATCGGTTGAGACGATTGAAATTCCGGGTGATGGGCAGGTGACAGAGGAAAGCTCTCAAAATGATGAAGCGGCTATTATCACTGTCAGTTCTGAGGAAGAATCCGTGAAAGAAGTTGAAGTTATCAAAGACGACGGCTCCGATTCTCCCAGATTTGATGACAGTGACAAATACATTCTCGTAGTCGGTTCGCTTGCGTCGGTAAAGGATGCGGAAGAGTATGTCTCGCATCTGTCACGTACACATAAGGATTTAAAATTCGGAGTAGCCGGACAAGGCAACCGTGTAAGAATATATGCCGCCACAGGTGAGACGATGGAACAGGCGCGACGGATGATGAAGAATCCGGCGATATCCTCGGTCTTTAAAGACGCCTGGGTGACCGCTCGCGACTGAAAAGCAGCCCCTTGTCCCGGTTCCCGACATAAACGAACTGAAAACCGATGAATAACTTCCATGAACTTCTTTTAGAGAGACATTCCATTCGGAGATATACCGATCAGTCACTCAGTCCCGATGATGTAAAGACCATTATCGAAGCCGGTCTTCTGGCTCCGTCAAGCAAATCAAAGCGCCCCTGGCAGTTTATAGTGGTCGATGATCGCGAAAAGCTTGAAAAACTTTCGAAATGTAAACCGGTTGCAGCTCACCCGATCGCCAAATGTGCGATGGCGGTTGTCGTTTGTGCTGACCCCGAAAAAAGTGATGTCTTTGTAGAAGATGCATCGATAGCTGCGGTCTTTATGCAGTTACAGGCCGCCGCGCTCGGACTCGGTTCCTGCTGGATTCAGATTAGAAACCGTTTCAGCGAAGACGGCGAACCGGCCGAAGTTATGATTCAGGAACTTCTGGGGATTCCCCAGTGTCTGCCGGTAATCACGGTTTTGACGTTCGGCTATAAAGACGAAGTTAGAAAACCGGTCGATCCGTCAAAACTCCTCTGGGAAAAAGTGCATATCGATACATGGAAGGAGACAGAGACGGAAGGCGTTCAAGAATAGTTATACTCGGATCGGGCAACGTCGCGTCCCATCTGATTCCCGCGCTCGCCGAAGAGAACGATGTCGTTCAGGTCTGGACGCGCACGCCGGGTAAACATCTTCCGTGTCTTGAATCATTGCCGGATATTCCGGTTGTCTCCGATCCCGCTAAGATTATCCGGGACGCGGACTTCTATATCATAGCGGTTGCCGACGATGCAATCATATCGGTTGCGGAGATGCTTGCCGGGATGGAAGTTAATGGCATAGTTGCCCACACAAGCGGATCGTTTCCGCTCGAAAAACTTGTCGGCGTTTTCAAATCGGGAAAAGTCGGGGTTTTCTACCCCTTACAGACCTTCTCAAAAGATGTTCCGGTCGATATTTCCAAGGTTCCGTTCTTTATTGAAGGAGCAGACAAGGAGACAGCGGAAAGACTGTCAGCGCTTGCCCGCACGGTTTCCACGGACGTGAGATCCGCCGATTCGGTTGTCCGCGGACATCTCCATGTGGCGGCGGTTTTTGCCAACAATTTTGTGAATTATATGTGGGATGTCGCTGATTCATATCTGAAGGAAAACGTCAATCTCGATCTGAAGGTATTCGGACCGCTGTTGGAGGAGACTCTGAGAAAAGCGGTTGAAAACGGCCCTCGTCAAAGTCAGACCGGTCCGGCTGTCAGACGAGACACAAAGGTTATCGACGCCCACCTGTCAAAACTGAATGAAGATGACTCGGCGGTCTATAAGCTGTTGAGTGAATTGATAATGAAAAGGCATAAATAAAAGAAACCAATGAGCAAAACCGATTATGACTTGAAAAAAATCAGAGGAATAGCCTTTGATGTTGACGGTGTTCTGTCGCCGGCAGTTGTACCTATGGACGAGAATGGAATACCGCGACGGATGGCAAATCTTCGGGACGGTTTTGCTCTTAAAACCGCAGTTGACCGCGGATTGAAAATCTGTATAATTACCGGCGGGAACGACCCGGCGATAAAAGAGCGGTTTGGAGCTCTCGGCATCAGGGATATAATGATGGTCAGCGGTCCCAAACTTCCTCATCTGACCAAATGGATGGCAGACAGCGGTCTGAGGCCGGAGGAAGTGGCTTACGTAGGCGATGATGTTCCAGATGTAGGCTGTATGAAATCGGTCGGACTCGCAGTGGCTCCGCGTGACGGCTCGATTGACGCTTTGGCCGTTGCACGCTATGTCACGGACTCGGTAGGTGGATATGGGGTCGCACGTGAACTCGTCGAACAGATTTTGAGAGCGAAGGATCTTTGGCCAACCGATAGCGATTCATTCGGGAAATAACCGGTTTTATGAATATGAAAAGTCCTGTAGATAAACGTGTCATTCTGGCGAGCGGTTCTCCGCGGCGCCGTCAGTTGCTTGAGTATATCGTACCCGAAATCGAAGTTGCGCGGTCGCGGGATATAGATGAAACCTATCCCGGCGATCTACCGGCCGACGACGTGGCGCCTTATCTTTCACGCGTCAAGGCTGACGGTTATGCGGACCTCGTAAAAGACGATTCGCTGGTGATAACGGCTGATACGGTTGTCATTCTTGACGGGAAAATACTTGGTAAACCCGCTGACGAAGAAGAGGCGGTGGCAATGTTGTCGGCTCTGTCGGGCCGGTCGCACAGAGTTGTGACCGGAGTAACGGTTAAATCAGTCGATCGGACGGTTACCTTCAAAGAAGTGACGGAAGTTGTCTTCGACACTGTCAGTCAGGATGACATAAGAAGCTATGTGGACGATTTCAGACCGTTGGACAAGGCCGGAGCATACGGAATCCAGGAGTGGATAGGATGTATCGGTATAACGGGGATAAAAGGGTGCTACTATAACGTCATGGGGCTGCCGCTTCACGCGTTGTATAAGGTTCTCCGCGACGAATTTGGTTACACCGGGTCAACATCGAAATAGATTTCTACGCTCCGGTATTCGGGCGCAACTCGAAGGGCTGTAACTTCCTGAACGAGTATTTCCTTTATCTGCTTGATCGAGACTGTCGGTTCGATTTTTACCATCAGTCTCTGGATGAACATGTTTTTGATTCTTGCGATTCCGGGTTCGTGGGGTCCGAAAATGCGGTTGCCCAACAACCCTTTCAGACGTTGGCCTAATTGATTGGCCGCTTCGCGGGCTGTTTCGGCGCTTTTGTGGCGGACAAAGATGTAAATGAGCCGAGTGAAAGGCGGATAGCCGAACTGTTTCCGTTCTTCAAGCTCGTGATTGTAGAAGCCTTCGTAGTCATGTTCCCGAAGAAAACGGATGACCGGATGTTCGGGCTGACGCGTCTGGACAATGACACGTCCGGGAGTGGAGCGACGGCCGGCTCGGCCGGAAACCTGCTCGAGCATGTTGAACGCGCGTTCGGAAGACCGGAAGTCGGGATAATTGAAGATCTGGTCGGCACTGAGCACGGCGACAGTCGAGACATCTCCGAAGTCGAGACCTTTTGTGACCATTTGTGTGCCGATCAAAATATCGGCTTTATGTTCTGAAAACCGGTCGATAATCGACGAGTAATCTTCTTTGTTTCGGGTGGTGTCGAGATCCATCCTCAATACACGCGCGTCAGGAAAGAAAACGTCGACATCGTCTTCAATACGTTCTGTACCGTAACCGACAATCTCAATCGACGGTTCCTTACAGACCGGGCATACGTCGGGCATAGGGTATTCGGCGCCGCAATAATGGCAGACCAGTCTGTTGATACCCTTATGATAGGTTAGGGACACGTCACAATCGCGGCACTTAGGGATGTATTCGCATGATTTGCAACGGGCGACGGGCGCAAATCCACGTCGATTGTGGAAGAAAATCACCTGTTCGCCACGTTCGATTGCCTGAGAAGCGTCATTAACCGTTTCTTTCGTCAGTGAACCGCGAATCTCCATTTTTTTACGGGCGAGCGACAAGTCTCTGACAATTACTTCGGGCATGACCACCTTTCCATATCTTTCAGTCAGCTCGACAAGGCCGAAACGCCCGTCTTTTGCTTTGTAATAGGTTTCAACAGTCGGGGTGGCGCTTGCAAGGAGCGTTTTGGCTCCATGCATACCGGCCAGAACAGTCGCAACGTCGCGTGCGTTATAGCGTGGCGCCGGGTCATACTGCTTATAGCTCGCTTCGTGTTCTTCGTCGACGATGACAAGGCCAAGGTGAGCGAACGGCAGAAATACGGCTGAGCGTGCTCCGATAACTATGAGCGGCTCGGAGGTGTGCAACAGGCGATTCCATATCTCAACGCGCTCGGCGTCGGAGAAACGCGAGTGATAGATGATGACACGCGACCCGAACACACGCTGTACACGCCGGGTCAGCTGAGTGGTGAGTGCAATTTCGGGAACGAGCATCAGCACCTGGTCGCCACTCTTGAGTACGAAATCCATCAGGTGAAGGAAGATCTCGGTTTTCCCGCTTGAGGTCACTCCTCTGAGAAGAGTCACCTGGTGGTCAACAAACGAAGAATGAATCGAACGTAAGGCGGCTGTCTGGGCATCTGACAAGTCCGGAAGATGTGAAGTTTCAGCGGCGTCCCACTTAAATCTCGAAATCTCACGGGTCTCGACGGAAATCCAACCTTTTTTGGCAAAATATCTGACGAACGCTGAATCCCATTCCTCGAGGTCGTTCAGCTCTGAAAACGTCAGTTCGACCGGCTTGGAGTCAGCTTTCATGAAACCCGATCGCGAAAGCAGTTGCATGAAAAGACGCTGTTTGCGCTGATTCTTTTCGAGTTTCTTGAATATGTCGCGGAGAAGTTCGGTATCTCCGCGGGGAATTTTCATCGAGATGAAACGTTCGCGCCGGGGCTTGAATCGCTCAACGAGTTTTTCGCTGACATTTAGCGCGCCTTTTTCCACGAGGGCATAGACCGCTTTAAGTGTTCCTGTCTTACCGTCTTTGTCAAGACGTCTGATCGGAACCGACCCTTCTTTCAGAACCGATTCCCAAAGAGCGGTTTCTTCAGCCGACAGCGCGGGAAGTTTGTATTCGTCATAGAAATCGGGGTTGGCTGAAATGACTGTCTCACTCTCAAGCTTTAGTCCGGCCGGAACAGCGGCTTTGTAGACTTCGCCGATAGTACATAGGTAATAGTTTGCAATCCATTCCCACAATGCGAGTTGGGGCCGACGGAGAATTGGAGTCGATTCGGGAACCCAGACAATCTCCTTCAACGCGTAGTCACATTCGAATTTATCGGTGATGTTGACGACAATCGCCGTATAAAGTTTGCGCGAACCGAAGGGCACAATCACTCGGCACCAGACATTCACTTTGTCGACCAGATGGTCAGGAATGACGTAGGTGAAAGTTGTTCCGAGGGGTAGTGGAACTATGACTTCGGCATATTTTGGCATTGTTCGTAACGGCTAATGGTTGTTTGGTGAAAACAAATTTACCATTATTTTTCGGGAAAACCCAAAAAAAGTTCGTACATTTGCAAAAATACGGGATTTACAAACGTCAATTTCAGAATTGATAGCGTATATTCCGAACTGAATTAATTTGAAAAAGAAAAATTATATATAAAATCGATCGATAATCATAAATTTATTTATTGGTCGACGTAAAAATATTATTATGGCTAAAAAACCTACTCTCTTAGTCCTCGCTGCCGGTATGGGTTCACGATTTGGTGGATTGAAGCAGTTGGTCTGTGTGGGCCCTCATGGTGAAACTATAATGGATTATTCGATTTTCGATGCCATCAGAAGCGGTTTCGGTAAAGTCGTTTTTGTAATCCGTCATGACTTTGAACAGCAGTTCAATGACAATATTCTGTCAAAATATCGCGAGCATATTCCTGTCGAGGTTGTCTTTCAGGAGGTCACGAAGCTTCCAGAAGGCTATACGGTCCCGGAAGGAAGGACGAAACCGTGGGGCACGAACCATGCCGTCATGATGGGCCGTGATGTCATTGACGAACCGTTCGCCGTCATTAACAGCGACGATTTCTATGGCCGAGACGCTTTCGAGACCATGGCCCGACATCTTGCCAAACTTGATGAGAACGACAAAGGCCGTTATTGCATGGTCGCGTTTAATCTGAAAAATACGATGACTGAAAACGGAGAAGTTTCGCGCGGTGTCTGCACGGTCACTGATGACGGAACGCTCTACAAAGTCATTGAACGCTCGAGAATCGGTTTTGCTCCCGATGGTTCGGTCCGTTTCGTTAATGAAAAAGGCGACTGGGAAGCTCTTGACCCCGACAGTTCGGTATCTATGAACCTTTGGGGTTTCACTCCCGATTATTTCGACTACTCGGCCCGTGAGTTCGTCAGGTTCCTTGACAAGCACGGTGCGCGCGAAAAGAGCGAGTTTTTCATCCCGTCGGTAGTAGACAAACTGATCAGAAACGGTGAGGCATCGGTTGAGGTCCTTACGACCGATTCTGAATGGTTCGGAGTGACATACGCCGAGGACCGTCCCGGCGTAGAGCAGAAGCTGCGCGATCTCCACGACAAGGGTGTCTATCCCGAAAACATGTTCAAATAACGTTTATCGAACTCGATTCCATTAATGGAGTTTAATATACAATCGAAACCTCTTCTCGATTCGAAAGCGCGTGCGGGTGAGTTTACCACCGCTCACGGAACCGTGCAGACCCCGATTTTTATGCCGGTCGGAACGGTAGCTTCGGTGAAAGGTGTCCATCAGAATGAACTGAGAGACGAAGTCAGAGCTCAGATCATCCTGGGTAATACCTATCATCTGTATCTTCGCCCAGGAATGGAGATTATGGAGGCCGCGGGCGGTCTCCACAAATTCATGGGCTGGGAAAAACCTATCCTAACGGATAGCGGTGGTTTCCAGGTGTTTTCGTTGAGCGCCAACCGCAAACTGAAAGAGGACGGAGCCCATTTCAGAAGTCATATCGACGGTTCGAAGCATATCTTTACGCCTGAAAACGTCGTTGACATACAGCGCACGATCGGGTCGGACATTATGATGGCTCTGGACGAGTGTGCGCCCGGCACGGCTGATTACTCCTACGCGCGGAAATCGCTCGATCTGACGCTTCGTTGGATGGACCGCGGCTGGAAACACTATAAGGAGACTCAGCCGCGCTATGGCTTTTATCAGTCGTGGTTTCCGATTGTCCAGGGATGTACTTATCCCGATCTTAGGAGAGAATCGGCTACCAGAGTTGCCGAACTTGGGGCCGACGGAAATGCGATCGGCGGCCTTGCGGTCGGAGAACCGGCCAAGGTGATGTATGACATGATCGAGGTCTGCAATGAAATCCTTCCGGAGGATCGTCCCCGCTATCTGATGGGGGTCGGTACGCCGGTGAATATTCTTGAGGCTATTGACCGAGGGGTTGATATGATGGATTGCGTCATGCCGACCCGAAACGGCCGCAACGGGATGCTCTTCACGCCGGAGGGTACAATGAACATGCGAAACAAGAAGTGGGCAGACGATTTCACCCCGATCTGGGAAGACAGTCCGGCGTTGGTCGACCGCATATATACCAAGGCATATCTGAGACATCTTTTTATCGCTCAGGAACTTCTCGCGATGCAAATCGCGTCGATTCACAATCTTTCTTTTTATCTCTGGCTTGTGCGTGAGGCCAGACAGCACATTCTTGCCGGCGATTTCCATTCGTGGAAGGTCGATATGGTCGAGCGCCTCGGACGTAGACTTTAAGTTTGATAAGCAATGGTTTTTCATCGTCTTGACCGATACATAATTAAAAAGTTTCTCGGAACTTATATTTTTGCCATCCTCCTGCTGTTGGCTATCGTTGTTATGTTTGACGTCAACGAAAAACTCGATGCGTTCTCGAAAGCCCCTCTTAGCGCGACGATCAAGGATTATTATCTCAACTTCCTTCCTTATTTCGCCAATCAGTTCTCGCCGCTATTCACTTTTATAGCAGTCATCTTCTTTACGTCCAAACTTGCAGGTAATTCCGAGATTATCGCGATGCTGTCTACCGGGATGAGTTTCAGGCGATTCATGATGCCATATCTTTTTTCGGCGGCCGTCATTGCCGGTGCTACCTACGTGCTTTCGGCCTATATCATTCCGCCGGCCAACATCAAGCGCATTGACTATACAAACCAGTATGTCAAGAATAAACGTGTCGATTATGGCGCGAATATCATGCTGATGGTCACTCCCGGCGAAATTGCCTACATCAGCCGTTATGACAACATCACCAAGACCGGGTCGAAATTCACGCTTGAAAAGTTTGACGAGGATAAAAAACTGGTGTCGCGCCTGACGGCCCAGACACTGCGTTGGGACACGCTCTACAACTGGCGCGTCCAGGACTATGTAATCCGTAAGATCAAGGATAACCGTGAGGAAATTACGCGCGGACGCGTTTTGGACACAATCATTCCCTTTGAGCCGCGCGATTTCCTTATTTCAGAGAACGACCACGAACAGCTGACGACCCCTCAGCTCGACGAATATATCGAACGTCAGCGCGAGCGTGGAGTCGGTAACATCCAGACCTTTGAAATCGAGCACCATAGGCGCATAGCCATGACAGCGGCCGCTTTCATCCTGACAATTATCGGGATGTCGCTTTCATCCCGTAAGGTCAAAGGGGGAATTGGTCTGAATATTGGTATCGGACTCGTTCTGTCGTTCAGCTACATACTGTTCATGACGATTACTCAGACTTTTGCGCTGTCTGACCTTACATCGCCGATGGTCGCAATGTGGATTCCGAACATCATTTACGCCATCATTGCCGTCATCCTCTACTTCAAAGCCAGCCGCTAATC
>CAYVXC010000066.1:6380-11640 GCA_964454925.1 uncultured Bacteroides sp. | reverse complement strand
GTTGGGGGATTGGAGGATTTTTTGTACCTTTGCAAGATAAATCACTCCTCAATTTTATTTCTGAAATGACTGAACGAATAATTATCATAGAGAATGTTGACCCCGTGATTTTTTATGGGGTCAACAACTCTAATATTCAACTGATTAAAAACCTTTTTCCTAAACTACGCATCGTTGCCCGCGGCACTGTAATCAAGGTCATCGGCGAAGATAGTGAGACCGCCGAATTTGAAAAAAAGATTCATGAGCTGTCGGACTATGCTGAAAAATACAACCGTCTGACCGAAGACGCCATTCTCGACATCGTCAAGGGCGAAGCTCCCCGCGAACTGAAACGCGACGACGTGATCATCTATGGAATCAACGGAAAGCCTATCTCGGGCCGCACGCCCAACCAACAGAAACTCGTCGAACAGTTCACCAAGAACGACCTGACGTTCGCACTCGGCCCGGCGGGAACGGGCAAGACTTATATCGCCATCGCTCTGGCCGTCCGTGCATTGAAAAACCGCGAAGTGCGGAAAATCATTCTGTCGCGTCCCGCGGTCGAAGCCGGCGAAAAACTCGGTTTCCTCCCCGGCGACATGAAGGACAAGATCGATCCCTATCTCCAGCCGCTCTATGACGCCCTCGAATCGATGATTCCAGCCGCCAAGCTCAAGGAATACATGGAGACGAAGGTCATCCAGATCGCGCCACTCGCCTTTATGCGCGGACGCACCCTGAACGACGCCGTCATCGTGCTCGACGAAGCTCAGAATACCACCACCCACCAGATCAAGATGTTCATGACCAGACTCGGAATGAACGCCAAAATGATTATCACCGGCGACATCACCCAGATTGACCTCCCGCGGACAACGGCGTCGGGTCTGGTCCAGGCGATGAAGATTCTCGACGGCGTGAACGGAATCGGACGCGTGGAATTTACGAAAAAAGACATCGTGCGCCACCAGCTTGTGCAGCGCATCGTCGAAGCCTACGAACGATTCGACAAGGAACGCGAAGAGGCCGAAAGAGCGGCCAAAGAAGCCGGTGAAGACTCTGAATCTAACAATCAACCCAACTAATATTAAAACAAAATGGCAACAGAGAAAACTCTCACAAACACAGATTTCCATTTTCCGGGACAAACAAGCGTGTATCACGGCAAAGTACGCGACGTTTATGACATCAAGGACAATATACTCGTCATGGTGGCCACCGACCGCATCTCGGCCTTCGACGTGGTGCTTCCCAAAGGTATTCCCTACAAAGGACAGGTGCTGAATCAGATAGCAGCCCGAATGCTCGACGCGACCGCCTCAGTCGTTCCCAACTGGAAACTGGCCGTTCCCGACCCGATGGTGACCGTGGGCTACAAATGCGAGGGTTTTCGTGTTGAAATGATCATCCGCGGCTATCTGACCGGTAGCGCATGGCGCGAATATAAGGCCGGTGCGCGGACTCTCTGCGGCGTCGCTCTGCCCGACGGAATGAAAGAAAACGAAAAGTTCCCCGAACCCATCATCACCCCGACTACCAAAGCCGAAGCCGGTCACGACGAAAACATCTCGCGCGAGGAAATCATCAGCCGCGGAATCGTCAGCGCCGAAGACTACGAAGTGATGGAAAAATACACCCGTCAGCTCTTCGAAATCGGGACCAAGCTGGCCGCTGAACGCGGACTGATTCTTGTCGATACCAAATATGAGTTCGGCAAACGCGAAGGCAAAGTCATCCTTATCGACGAAATCCATACACCCGACTCGTCACGCTACTTCTATGCCGATGGCTACGCCGAACGCTTTGCCAAAGGCGAACCCCAGCGTCAGCTTTCGAAAGAGTTCGTCCGCCAGTGGCTGATTGAAAACGGCTTTATGGGCCGTCCCGGCGAAACAGTACCCGAAATGACCGACGCCGTCTGTGAGTCGATCAGCGAACGCTATATCGAGCTCTATGAACAGATTACCGGCGAAAAGTTCGTCAAGGCTCCCGAAGAACATCTCGAGGGCCGCATCGCCCGCAACGTTCTTGACTGTCTCGAAACTCTCGCCGACTAAATGAGTAACCGGGTCGAGAATATCACCCCCTATGGCACCGGCGGAGATCGTCGTGCGAAGGCTGCCCAGGTCCGCGAGATGTTCGATTCAATCGCGCCCGCCTATGACCTGATGAACCGCATGATGACCCTCGGCGGCCTCGACCGCCGGTGGCGCCGGAAGTGTGTCGATCTCGTCGCCGACGCTAAACCCGCCGACGTCCTCGACCTCGCAACCGGCACCGGCGACATGGCCATCAGCCTTGCCAAAGCTCTCCCTGACGCCAAGATCACCGGCGGTGACTTGTCCGAGGGAATGCTTGACGTCGGCCGAACCAAGATTGACCGGCTCGGACTCTCCGGCCGGGTCAGTCTTCAGGTTGCCGATGCTCTCGACCTTCCGTTCGCCGACGGTGCCTTCGACGCCGTCACGATTGGGTTCGGAGTCCGTAACTTCGAGCATCTTGACCGCGGATACTCCGAAATGACGCGTGTCCTCAGACCTGGCGGACTTCTCGTGGTGCTTGAACTGACTCCTCCAGCTTCAAGGGTTGTCAAGCCTTTTTACAACTTCTACACCCGTGCCGTCATTCCCGCTGTCGGTCGGATGGTCTCCCACGACTCGCGGGCCTATACCTATCTACCCGAATCTATCGCGGCCGTTCCGGCCCGTGATGACATGACCTCTCTGATGGCGGCCGCCGGTCTGACCGAATGTCGCTGGAAATCCCTGGCGTTCGGTGTCGCGACCATCTACACCGCCCGCAAACCTTCCTGAGCCCGAGGCAGCGGTTGCATAAGCCTCCGGTTCCGAGTTTTCAACTATCTATAAAAGACTAATCTTCAAATACCAAACACCGTGTCTATAAAGCACTATCTCATTGCTTCGCTGACAGCTCTGTTACCGACGGCTGTTATTGCATCCAACCAGATCCCCGAGCCTGATTCATCAAGGGTTATCTCCGAAATCACCGATCCTCAGTTGGCCGTGTTCCCGACTGATACTTTTGCTATCGAGGAGTTCATCCCTGTTTTTGAAGACACGGTCATTGTCATGGCCCCCCTGTCGCCCACTCTGTTCGTCGAGCCGATCTTCACTCACTACCGGATGCTTGAACAAAAAGATCCTTTCACTCCCGAGCTGTCAGGAGACCCCTACCTGGAGTGGATCGAGCGCGACAACGCGATCGCTGACCGCGATGCCCGGATCTGGCAGCGTTTCATGATCGCCAACCCGATGCTCGTCAAGAAAAATATCGCGTTCATGGAAAAACCGCCGCAAGTATTCTATGCCGAGGTCAATCCCAAAGAACACACCATAGAACTTAAGCCTGTCGACATCGTTTCGCCCGAAAAAATCGAGATCGAGGTTCAGAAACGTCACTGGATCCGCGGTTTCACGGCGTCGCTCCAGTTCAGCCAGGCGTACGTGTCGCCCAACTGGTACCAGGGCGGCAATAACAACCTGAATGTTCTGGCAAACATTCTCTACACGGTCAAACTCAATCCGGCATATCACCCCAACATCCTCTTTGAAAGCACCTTTCAATACAAGCTTGGTCTGAACAGCGTCACCGACGACCAGTATCGAAAGTATGCCATCAGCGAAGATCTTCTCCAGGCCAACTCGACGTTCGGTCTGAAAGCCGCCAAGAAATGGTATTACTCGATCAATGCCCAGTTCAAGACCCAGGTTCTCAATTCCTATGTCAGAAACACGATGACACTCAACTCGGCCTTCCTCTCTCCGGGCGAACTGACCGCCGGTCTCGGTATGACCTACAACCACGTCAACGAAAAGAAAACCCTCACGTTCGACGCCTCGATTGCCCCGCTGTCATACAACCTCAAGATCTGCACCCGGTCTAACGACCAGATCCCCCACTCGACCTGGAACATCGCACCCGACCGTTCAACCGTGTCAAACATAGGTTCGAGCGGCGAAGCCAAACTGAACTGGCAGATCACTCATAACATCAATTTCAGGTCACGCCTGTTTATCTTTACCGACTATTCCCAAATCCAGGGTGACTGGGAAAACACCCTGTCGATGGACATCAACCGTTATCTCGCTACTCAGATCTACGTCCACGCCCGCTACGACTCGTCGACACCCCGCTGTGACGATCCTTCGTGGCACAAACTCCAGATCAAAGAAATTCTTTCGTTCGGAGTCACCTATAAATTCAGTTCAATCTGACCGATATGAAATACGGGCCGCTCTTGTTCGCTGTCTTGTTGCTGACAGCCGCGCGAGCGGCCTGTTTCAATATCGCCGACAGCCTTAAATCGCGCTTTGACAACCGGACGATTCTCCCCGTCGAAGGCGTGTGGCAGTGGAACGACCGCGCAGTCATCATGATTGAAAGCGATGAGACCGGCCAACTCGAAATCACGCTTCTCCATTCCCCCGACCCGGCCGTGGAGACCCCTCTGACAATCGGGAAAGGCTATCCCGGAGGAAAAGCTCGCCAATACATCATAGAAATGGACAAGGAACTGAAATCAAAACGCCTCCCGACCAAAAAACGTGCGCGTTTTGTCGCTACCGTCGATAATGATCGCCGCCTTGTCCTCGCGCCCTATTCTAACGGAATAAATCTGAAGCTGAATTTATGGCGCGCTCTGCCCTATCTCGGCCGAATCTCGATGAGCCGCGAGAAAGAACCCGACGGACTCTCGGGCGCGTGGCGCCTTTACCCTCCGACACCCGATCCGTTAAATCCGATCGTGCTATGAAAAAATCCGGAATTGTGACCATGCTGATAGCCGCGTTTGCTATCCCCGGCCTTATACTCGGGAAAAACACGAGGCGACGCCTCATCAAACCGTCCAGGCGACCGGTGCTGACAGCCCCGGCTCCGACCGTTTCGGCCGATACAGTATCCGGCTCTGACTTGATCGGCAAAATTATCCGGATTTCAGACTATCAGAAGACTGTCCGCTCAAGAGTGGAATCATTTTTGGTCACGAACCTGACCCAAAACGACACCATCAAATCCCTGACCGTCGATCTTAACTACACGACCTCCGACGGAGTGCAACTCAATCGCCGCGAAGTGACCGTCACGACAACCGTTCCCCCCGGAGAAACCCGCCACGTATCGTTCACCTCCTGGGACCGCCAGCAGCTGTTCTACTACCACCTCACGCCTCCGACCCGTCCCACCGACCGCACTCGCCCCTTCCGCGCCACCATCACCCCCGTAACCCTCGTCCTCACCGCTCCCCGATAAAGCG
>CAYVXC010000066.1:0-6280 GCA_964454925.1 uncultured Bacteroides sp. | reverse complement strand
TTCCGCGCCACCATCACCCCCGTAACCCTCGTCCTCACCGCTCCCCGATAAAGCGGCCAATCAGCTATTTTAGCTATCTCATTCTTATGCAGTGCATATTGGTTGTATATATCAATTTTCAGTGAGCCGACTAAATGGACTGAGTTCTTTTGTACACTTGCCATTGGCTTAGCTCTATTATACTTTTCTAAACGTAGATAATTCGCGTTCATCTTCTTAGACCCGCCCGATGTCGGCAAGTAGCGGTTTACACAACCTCCTTCCGACCTCCGGCTCCTTCCCCCACCCGGTTGCCCCATCCGCGACCATTGTGATCCGAACGAAGTGAGGATGCCGATCCCTCTGATAACTCTGATTCCTCTGATCACCCACCCATCACAAAACTCCTAAAAATCCCAAACCTCCCACTCCTCCCCCCTAATAACACAAAAACTATTCCAATCTTGCAAAGATTGGAATAGTTTTGTTAAGTCGACAGGATACAATATGGCCGGTTTACTCGGCGGCGGGAGCGGGAGCGATGCCGGCAAGTTCGGGGTCGATCATGATGCGGCCACAGTATTCGCAGACGATGACCTTTTTGTGCATCTTGATTTCCATCTGTTTCTGCGGGGGAATACGGTTGAAACATCCACCACAGGCATCACGCTGTACATAAACGATGCCAAGACCGTTACGTGCATTTTTACGGATGCGTTTGAAAGCGGTCAGGAGACGTTCATCTCCGATTTTGGGCTCGAGTTCGAGTGCCTGTTTGCGAAGATTTTCTTCTTCCTGACGGGTTTCGTTGACAATTTCGTCAAGCTCTGTTTTCTTTTCCTGAAGGATATGCTCCTGATCGGCCAGACGTTCGGAGGTGTGATCAATGTCGGCACGCTTGTTTTCGATCAGACGCGAGTAGTCGTTGATGTGTTTCTCACACAATTCGATTTCGAGATTCTGGAACTCAATTTCTTTTGTCAGAAGGTCAAACTCGCGATTGTTGCGGACATTGTCGAGCTGTTCTTTGTAACGGGCGATCAGCGACTTGCAGTTTTCGATTTTTGCACGTTCTGCAGCCAGATTGCTCTCGGTTTCTTTGATTTCGTTTGTGAAGTTCGATATGCGGGTGTGAAGACCGGCAATAACGTCTTCGAGATCCTTGACTTCGAGAGGCAGCTCGCCGCGGATGGTCTTGATGCGGTCGATTTCACTCAGGATTGTCTGGAGCTGATAGAGCGATTTAAGACGCTGTTCAACGCTTGCCTGACGGTCGTTTTTGTTATCGGTTGCCATTCGTTTTGGGGGTTTATATGTAATTTATTGGATTTGTTTCGTTCTCTGATTTCAGGACTGTCAGCGCGGGAAATGCCTTAGAAACGATTTGGGCAAAAAGATCGCGCGACGGTCTTTCGGTTTCATAGTGGCCGATGTCGACGAGAAATATTGAAGGGCCATAGTCGAGAAAATCATGATAGCGGATGTCTCCTGTGACATAAGCCTGACAGCGCTCTGCTATTGCATCGCCGATAAAACTGCCTCCCGCACCGCCACACAACGCTATCCGGCTTATTAATTCGTCGCCGGGACGGGTTGTACGCGCTATGCGAGCGCCAAAGGCTCGCTTGACATGATCGACGAACTCGCCGGGAGTCAGCGGCTCGGAGAGTTCCGCGACCACCCCGGTACCCAGGTCGTCGTGACCGGGCAACGACACGAGCGGGCGGAGCACGGTGGCACCGAGGCGCCGGGCCATTTCGACAGAAACTCCGGCAGAAGCGTTGTCGAGCGCCGTATGGGACGAATACACGGCGACGCCTTCACGGATTGCCTTTATCACGGCTTTTTCCACCTCGGTCTGTCCCGTGACGCTTTTCAGCCCCTTGAAGATTAGCGGATGATGGCTGATAACCATGTTGCAACCCGCTTCAATGGCTTCGTCCACGAGGGCCGGGGTTACGTCAAGACTTATCATGACTCCGGTCACCGGAGCCGAGGGATCACCGACCTGAAGACCGGTGTTGTCCCACGATTCCTGGAGCGAGCGCGGAGCGGCTTTCTCAATTTCTTTAACTATGTCGCGAACCTGGATCACTCGGCGTTGTCGGCTTTGAGGTCAACTTTGAGCTGAAGCTCGTCAAGCTGTTTGTCATCGAGCGGAGCAGGGGCATCGAGCATCACGTCGCGACCCGAATTGTTCTTCGGGAAGGCGATACAGTCGCGGATGCTGTCGAGACCTGCGAAAAGCGAGACCCAACGGTCAAGACCGTATGCGAGACCGCCATGAGGGGGCGCGCCATATTTGAACGCGTTCATCAGGAAGCCGAATTGCTCACGGGCTTTCTCGGGTGTGAAACCGAGGATTTCAAACATTTTTTCCTGGAGCTGGCTGTCGTGAATACGGATCGAGCCACCACCGACTTCGACTCCATTGATAACCATGTCGTAAGCATCGGCACGTACAGCGGCCGGATCGGTGTCGAGCAAAGGTATATCCTCATCTTTCGGATGTGTGAACGGGTGGTGCATGGCCATGAGGCGCTGTTCCTCGTCGCTCCATTCAAACATCGGGAAGTCGACCACCCAGAGACAGGCAAATTTATCTTTGTCGCGGAGTCCGAGCTGACGGCCCATTTCAAGACGAAGTTCACTAAGCTGGCGACGGGTCTTCATAGCATCGTCGCCACTGAGAATCAGAATCAGATCGCCGGGTTCGGCATCCATTGCCTTCTTGAGTTCCTGAAGGACTTCCTGGCTATAGAATTTGTCGACCGAAGATTTGACGGTTCCGTCGGGTTCGACGCGGGCGTAGACCATTCCCTTCGCACCGATCTGAGGACGCTTGACATAGTCGGTCAGCGCATCGATCTGTTTACGGGTGTAGCCGGCTGCACCTTTCGCATTGATACCGCCGATATAGGCCGCGTTGTCAAACACTCCGAAACCATGGCCTTTCAGAACATCCATCAGTTCGACAAACTTCATACCGAAGCGGAGATCGGGTTTGTCCGATCCATAATACTTCATGGCGTCGGCCCAGGTCATGCGAAGGAAAGGCTCGGTCAGCTCGATACCGCGGATGGTCTTGAACAGGTGTTTGGCCATGCCTTCGAACGTCGAGATGACGTCTTCCTGATCAACGTATGACATCTCACAGTCAATCTGGGTGAACTCGGGCTGACGGTCAGCGCGAAGATCCTCGTCGCGGAAACACTTCACGATCTGGAAGTAGCGGTCGATACCCGAAACCATCAGAAGCTGTTTAAGGGTCTGGGGCGACTGGGGAAGAGCATAGAACTGACCGGGATTCATGCGCGAAGGAACGACGAAGTCGCGGGCTCCTTCGGGTGTCGAACCGACGAGCATCGGGGTTTCGATTTCAAGGAATCCTTTCGAATCGAGATAACGGCGCGTCTCCATCGTCATCTTGTGGCGCAGTTCGAGATTGCGGCGGACAGGAGTGCGGCGAAGATCGAGGTAACGATACTTCATTCTGATGTCGTCACCGCCGTCAGAAACGTCTTCAATCGTGAATGGGGGTACTTCCGAAGGATTCAGCACCGTCAGCGAATCGGCGATAATTTCGATGTCGCCGGTCGGATTTTTCGGGTTCTTGCTTGAGCGTTCGGCTACCTTTCCCTTGATCTGGACCACAAACTCGCGGCCAAGATGATTGGCGGCGTCAGTAAGTGCGGCGTCAAGTTCGTTGTTGAAAACCACTTGGGTAATTCCGTAACGATCGCGGACGTCGACAAACGTCATGCCGCCCATTTTGCGGGTACGCTGCACCCAACCGGCGAGGGTCACTTCGCGGCCCTCGTCCTCGATTCGGAGTTCTCCACAGGTATGAGTTCTGTACATGATTTTATATTAAATTGATTATCAATGATTTAACTCGCAAAAATTGTGGTATATCCACCACAAAAGGGCAACCGGATAGACCCCGACTGCCTTTAAGCACCACAAAATTAAGCATTTTCTCCCAAACCTCCAAACCCCGCAACTATTTACTAAACATATACAAAAAATGATGGATGGCTATAAAACCAACCGGGGAGGAATTACGTTTTATACTTGAATAAGATTTCACTAACTAACATATAATAAACCATGCTTAAAAAGAAATTGGAAGATGCTCTCAACGAGCAAATCAACGCCGAAATGTGGTCGGCATATCTCTATCTATCAATGGCTCTTCACTTTGATCACGAAGGTCGCCCCGGAATGGCTAACTGGTTCCGCATCCAGTTCCAGGAAGAACAGGCCCATGCACTCGCACTTATCGACTATGTAATCGCCCGCGACGGTAAGGTCGAACTCACTCCGATTGCCGGCGTACCGACAAAATGGGATTCTCCCCTGGCTGCTTTCGAAGCCACTCTCGAGCACGAACGCAACGTCACTCAGCTCATCCACAATCTCTATGCCATGGCCGAAGATGAGCGCGATTTCGCAACACGCCAGAAACTGAACACCTTCGTCGCTGAACAGGTCGAAGAAGAAGACACTGTCCGCCAGATCATCGACGATCTCAAACTCGTCGGTAACGACGGCGTCGGCATCTATCAGCTCGACCGCGAACTCGCCACCCGTACCTTCGTCGCCCCCACCCTCTAAAGCACTATAATTAATTAGCAAAGCATCCTTCACTCCAGTATTTGGTGTGGAGGATGTTTTTTATTTGCATAATCTGACTTATATCTGTACCTTTGCGCCCGATAAACTCTAATCCACGTTTACCCGACGAGAATGAGAATCATTCATTTAGTCCGCGCCACGACCTGGGGCGGCGGCGAAAGATATGCAAAGGACCTGTGTGACCGCTCGGCTGATGACGGTCACAACGTAACCGTTTTCTCACGAGGAATCCCCGAAATCGACCGACGGTTCGAGCACCCCGATATTGAGCTCAGGCGACTTCCGCTCGGAGGAATCTTTGACTTTGTTTCGCCTCTCAAACTTGCTCGCTATATCGATTCGTTGCCCGATGACGAAATATTTGTTCATGTTCATAATTTCAAGGATGCAGCCATTGTCGCAAGAGCGAAACATCTGATCCGAAACCACAAAAAACTGATTCTCATCTGCACCCGCCATCTTGTCAAGCGTGGTAAAACGTCTTCACGCTGGAAAAGGATCTATTCAGCCATTGACGGGCTTATTTTCGTCTCCGAACTTGCCAAATCGGAATTTCTCTCATCCAGTCCACCCATAGACACCGGAAAGATCTCCGTCATACATAACAGCATCCTTATACCGGAGAACAGCCCTTATATCCCAACGGCTCCTCATCCTGAAATAAGACTACTTTACACCGGCCGCATTTCAGAAGAAAAAGGGATTGATGTATTGATAAAAAGTCTGACGATGCTCGAAAACGAAAATATTCGACTGACAATTGCCGGCACTGGCACTTCTGATATGATTAGTTCTCTCCGGCGCTTAGCCCTTCGTCTCGGTGTCTCAGACAAAATTGAATGGACCGGATTCAAAGAAAACGTCTTTGATGCTATCGCCGAATCCGATATCTGTATCGCTCCGTCCAAATGGCGCGAGCCGTTCGGATTAACAATAATTGAATTCATGTCTCAGGGAAAACCGGTCATCTCAACTTCTAATGGCGCCCAGAAAGAAATTATCACCGACGGTATCGACGGCCTTCTTGTCGAACCTGACGATCCCCGGGCGCTCGCTGAAGCCATCAGGACACTGTCATCTGACCACAATCTGCGTCTCGAACTGGCGCGTCATGCTGCCGCCACTTTCGAAACCCGCTTCAGCTACCGGATTTTCTATTCAAGAATTCTCAACGCCTATAAACAGGCCTCACTTCCTCACCAATAAAAAAAATCACTCTCTGAAAATGACGAAAGCCCGCCGGAATGTCCGGCGGGCTTTCGTATTATGAGTATGTCAGTAATCAGTCGTTGAGTACTTCGACATGTTCGACGTCAACGATGTTGTTGTCAGCGGCCTGACGGTCGCGGGCATCGAAGTCATCTTTACTGCCAACGACGAGCTGTTCGTAGACTTTCAAGCCGGTACCGGCCGGAACAAGGTGACCACAGATGACGTTTTCTTTCATACCTTCGAGTGTATCGGTCTTACCGTTGATCGCAGCTTCGTTGAGGACCTTGGTGGTTTCCTGGAACGATGCGGCCGACATGAACGAAGAGGTCTGGAGAGCGGCACGTGTGATACCCTGGAGAATCTGCTCAGAGGTTGCAGGCATCGCATCGCGGACAGTGATGGTCCGGAGGTCACGACGTTTCAGAGCCGAATTTTCGTCACGGAGCTTGCG
>CAYVXC010000065.1:10886-11705 GCA_964454925.1 uncultured Bacteroides sp. | reverse complement strand
GAACAGAAACAGAAATATATCCCCCGCGTATGCGCCGGTGAAACCATGTCTATGGACCTCACCGAACCCGATGCCGGTTCTGACCTCCAGGCCGTTATGCTCAAAGCCACCAAGAAAGACGACGGCACCTGGGTCCTCAACGGTGTGAAGCGCTTTATCACCAACGGTGACAGCGATATTCACCTCGTCCTCGCCCGCTCAGAAGAAGGCACAACCGACGGCCGCGGCCTGTCGATGTTCATCTACGACAAGCGTAACGGCGGTGTCGACGTCCGCCGCATCGAAAACAAAATGGGTATCAAAGGTTCACCCACCTGTGAGCTTACCTATAAGAACGCTCCCGCCGAACTCTGTGGCGACACCCGCATGGGTCTTATCAAATATGTGATGGCCCTTATGAACGGCGCCCGCCTCGGTATCGCCGCCCAGTCGGTCGGTGTATCTGAAATCGCATATCGCGAAGCCCTCAGCTATGCCAAGGAACGTCAGCAGTTCGGAAAAGCCATCATCGAGTTCCCCGCCGTCGCTGAAATGCTGTCAGTCATGAAAGCCAAGCTCGACGCCTCGCGCTCGCTTCTCTATGAGACCGCCCGCTACGTCGACCTTTACAAAGCCTACGAAGACATCGCGAAAGAACGCTCGCTCACAGCCGACGAACGTAAGGAAATGAAGCTCTACAAGAAGCTCGCCGATGCGCTCACCCCGATGGCCAAAGGTCTTTCGAGCGAATACTGTAACCAGAACGCATACGATGCCATCCAGATTCACGGCGGTTCGGGCTTCATGAAAGACTACGCCTGCGAACGTATCTACCGCGAC
>CAYVXC010000065.1:0-10876 GCA_964454925.1 uncultured Bacteroides sp. | reverse complement strand
TCACGTCAATCTACGAAGGCACCACCCAGCTTCAGGTTGTTGCGGCTATCCGCCACGTGACCACCGGCACCTACATGACTCTTATCGACGGTTATAAGGCCGAGGAACTCAAAGACAGCCTCAAACCCCTGAAAGCTATTCTCGAAAGCATGACCGAACAATATCAGGCAGCTATCGCGAAAGTCAACGAAATCAACGATCCGACCTACACCGACTTCATGGCTCGCCGTCTCGTCGAAATGGCCGGTAATATCGTCATGGGCTATCTGCTCGTTCTCGATGCCAACCGCACGGAATCGTTTGAGAAATCAGCCAACGTCTATGTAAAACTCGGCCAGGCCGAAGTTGCCAAACACGCTGACTTCATCAACAACTTCAGCGTCGAACAGCTCGACTTCTACAAAGCCTAAGACCCTCCATTCCCTTTATATACGGACAGCCGGTCACACAGACGACCGGCTGTTTTTTATTTTTGTAAAAGGGAGGGGAGTATCAAATTATTTTCGTAATTTTGCATAGCAGATGTCGTGTGTACGAATCTGACAAACCGATTATTTTATAAAAACCAACATAATTTCGTCTCATCGCTATGACAGAGAACGCAAACGCTCCCATTGAAAATTCTGAAAAAGAAGCGACCAAAGGTCTCAATTTTGTAGAACAGGCCGTTTATGATGACTTGCAGGCCGGTAAGAACGGTGGCCGTCTGAACACTCGTTTCCCACCCGAGCCCAACGGTTATCTGCACATCGGCCACGCTAAAGCCATCTGCATGGACTTCGGAGTCGCCGAAAAATTTGGCGGCACTTGCAATCTTCGATTCGACGACACCAATCCTGTCAAAGAGGATGTAGAATATGTTGATTCAATCCGCGAAGACATTCACTGGCTCGGTTTTGACTGGGCAGATCGCGAATATTATGCTTCGGACTATTTTCCCAAGCTGTTTGATCTGGCCAAACGTCTGATTAAAGAAGGGAAAGCTTACGTCGACGATCAGTCAGCCGAAGAAATCGCCGCCCAGAAAGGTTCGCCGACGGTCCCCGGCCAGAACAGTCCCTATCGTGACCGCACTCCCGAAGAGAACCTTGATCTGTTCGAACGCATGAATAACGGAGAGTTTGAAGAAGGGAGCCGCGTGCTTCGTGCCAAAATTGACATGGCCAGCCCCAATATGCACTTCCGCGACCCGATCATGTATCGAATCATCAAGACTCCCCATCACCGCACCGGAACGACTTGGAAAGTCTACCCGATGTATGACTTCGCTCATGGTCAAAGCGACTTTTTCGAGGGTGTCACCCACTCGATCTGTACTCTCGAATTCGAGGTTCACCGTCCCTTGTATGACTACTTCGTGAACGAAATCGCAGACGAAACCTACCGTCCCCGGCAGATTGAGTTCAACCGTCTGAATCTCACATATACAGTGATGAGCAAGCGTAAACTTCTTACGCTCGTTAAAGAAGGGCTTGTAAGCGGTTGGGACGATCCCCGCATGCCGACCATCTCGGGAATGAGACGCCGTGGTTTCACACCCGCCTCGATAAGAAATTTCATCAACACAATCGGTTACACAAAATATGAGGCATTGAACTCGGTCAGCCTTCTCGAACACGCCGTCCGTGATGACCTTAATAAAATCGCGACCCGCGGAATGGCCGTCATCAATCCGGTGAAAGTCATTATTGACAATTATCCCGAAGGTCAGGTCGAAACAGTGACAATGGAAAATAATCCCGAGGAAGAAGGCAGCGGTACCCACGAAATGCCGTTCAGCCGCGAGATTTACATTGAACGCGATGACTTCATGGAAAATCCTCCGAAGAAATTCTTCCGCCTTGCGCCCGGCAACGAAGTACGTCTCAAAGGCGCCTATATCATCAAAGGCGAAAGTGTCGAGAAAGATGCTGACGGTAATATAACGGTAATTCACTGTACCTACGATCCCGATTCACGCAGCGGAATGCCCGGCGCACAACGTAAAGTCAAAGGCACGCTCCACTGGGTATCGGCCGAACACGCTGTAGACGCCGAGGTACGTCTCTATGACCGTCTTTTCAACGTAGAGAATCCCGCCGCCGAACCCGATCGCGATTTCCGCGAAATGCTGAATCCCGAATCTCTGAAAGTCGTGACCGGTGTAAAAGTCGAACCCTACATCGCCAAGAACGCCCGTCGCGGAGAGAAATTCCAGTTCCAGCGCATCGGCTACTTCACCCCTGACTATGACAGTACTCCCGAAAAGCTTGTCTTTAACCGCACCATAGCGCTCAAGGACAGTTGGGAAAAAGCTAAAAACAAATAAATCCCTGTAATTTTCGCATACGTAATAATGGATGAAAATTTAGATCTACCAGGCGAATACGAAGGAAATCGCCAGTCAATCCTCGACGACTTTGCGCGAAAGCTTAAAGACGATCCCAAGACTATCATTTATGATGAAGACGAGTGGATTGAAATTGCTGACTACGCTCTCGATGTTGACAACCGTTTTCTTTTCGCCGAAGCTGTCATCTGGGGTTTGTCGGCCTATCCTTTTAGCCGTGGACTTCGTGATCGGGAAGCCATTTTTCTCAGCGAAATAATGGATATGGAAGACTGTATACAGGCTTTCAAGTCTTTGGCGATGCGTCCCAATGCATCACGACTTGCAAAGATTTATAATTACCAGGTGAAGAATGACGGAATCGCGCCGGAGTCCTTTTATCGCGGCATGAAAAAACTCGTACTCGCGGGTGACCCTCTGCCTGACCACGAAGTTATCGAGGTACTGAAAATCATAACCGATGCCGGTGCTCTTCAAATGGTGATGAATGATATATCCCTTTGGGAAAAATCGGTTGCTTATACCCAGACATTATGGTATGAGATCGCAGTCAACGCACTTGATAGCGAGGATTTTGAAATCGGCTTGAAGATAATCGACAAGTTGCTCGGCAGCCATCCCTACAACGCAGACTATTGGATGTTGAAAGGAAGGCTGGCGATAGGAGCGATGACTAACTGCATGGATGACAGGAAGTATATCGAACTTACGGCAACAGCATCGGAAGCGATTGACACGGTTTTGGCGATCAGACCCAACGACCCGGATGCAAAACAGTTGCTCAGGCTGACGGGACAAGCGACGACGGACGCCGACCAACAGACACAACAATTCTCGGACGAAACAATCAGACTGTTCAAAGAGGCAATTGAGACTGAAAATCATGAGGCCGTAAAACAACTCAGCAGACAGATTCCCCTCTCGTGGTTCAACCAGAACATGTCGTTCATGATGTATCTGGGTCTGGAGTCAATAGGCAATGAGCGCACGAATGAGATATTCAATTCCTGGATTGAATATACACTCGGTAGAATTAACATGAATGACATAAACCTGACCGGTGTACTTCCTGAAAACACAGCCTTGGTTTCTATTGCCGAGATTTTCATTGTTTACAAAGATTGGGAAACTTTCTTATCGCTATATGAAATTGTTGAGAAGATCAGCAAAAAACTTAAGCTCCCAAATCCGTTAGATATTCAGTATGCAATCCTGTGTCTCGAAAAAGATGATAAGAAAAACTTCGTGAAAATCTATAATCGTCTTGAAAAGCAACCGAAAAAGAATGCTCTGAATTTCTCGCTCCTAACATTGATAAAAGATATCACCGAAAGTAATAAGTCGATGGCTAACGATGCGTCTTACGAACTTAAACGCCTCACGCTAAACAATCTTGAAAACGTTATCTTATTGAAAGGAGCGCTCAGTCCTGACCCTGTGAGTCCGTCGATCGTCTCCTATCTGACAACTCAACTTTTCCAGTCAAAGATCTACGATAAAAAATAAAATAATCTTAGTTTTATTGCATCAAAAAAGCAGGGCCGTCTTTCGGGACCGTCCTGCTTTTTTTGAGAAATTAGATCAGTATCTATTATTCTCCGGGATGGATAGCGTCGCTGGGACAAACTTCAGCACAAGAACCGCAGTCGATGCAAGTATCGGGGTTGATGTGGTAGATTTCGCCTTCCGAGATTGATTCGGTGGGACATACGGGCTGACAAGTTCCACAAGCCACGCAGTTGTCGTTGATAACGTAAGCCATTGCTATAAAATTTAGTTAGTTTAATAGATAGTTTTCTAAGACAGCGAAGTTGAGGCTAGCTCAATTTCACAATGCAAAAGTAAGGTTTTTTCCTCAACCGCCCAACTTTTTTCGATAAAAAACTTCGGTATAATCTTTTTTAGTCTTACCTTTGTGAGCTATCAATCATAATCACATTGTCCACTGTTCATGAATATCAGCCCATCAAATCAGACATGGATACGCCGGCTTCTGGTGCCAACGATTATTGTCACGATTCTTTTTATTCCCTGGCTCGGAGAAGCGCTGTTCTACTCTAAGGGAGAACCGAGGGAGGCAATTGTGGCCGTGTCAATGATCGAATCGGGAGACTGGATTCTCCCGGTCTCGTATGGAGAAGACATCCCATATAAACCGCCCTTCATGGCGTGGCTTATAGCGATATTCGCCCTGATTTTCAACGGAGGAACAGTGAACGAATTTATTTCACGACTCCCGTCGGCCCTGGCAGCCATTGCTCTTCTGGTTGCGACCTGGAGAATCGTTTCTTCCTACTCCACTACTAAAAACGGATGGCGGGTCATGCTGATTCTTGCATCTATGTTTGAATTTTTCCGAGCGGCAGTGGCATGTAGGGTAGATATGATTCTGACCGCATGTATGGTCGGAGGCATGTATGCGTTGTTCGCGGCCGACAAACGCCGGATCAGGATCCTGTGGGCTATTCTGCTATTCTCGGGAGCGACTCTTACGAAAGGGCCGATCGGCACCCTCCTCCCTTGTCTCGCACTTGGAATCTATTTCATCATCGATGGGCGGAATTTCTTTAGGTCCTTTGTGAAGCTTCTGTTTATCGCCTGCTGTTCCTTCATCTTACCGGCTTTCTGGTATTGGTTAGCTTACAGACAAGGAGGGGAAACATTCGGTGCTCTGGCCTGGGAAGAGAATATTGGCCGACTGACAGGAACCATGTCTTACGACAGCCATGTCAATCCGTGGTACTACAACATAACTTCGCTGCTCGCGGGAGCTCTCCCCTGGACTATTCCGGTAGTAATAAGTCTGTTTTACAGACGAATCATGGAAAACATCCCGTTCAGGAAAATCAGACACGGCTTTCCGTTATTTTGTGTCTGCACCTTTTTGACGGTTTTGGTATTCTATTGTATTCCGGCCAGCAAACGAAGTGTCTATCTCCTTCCGTGCTATCCATTCCTAGCCATCGGAGCGGCCTATCTCCTCGGGAAACTCGCCGAGACCCGGCTCACCCGAGTATGGGCAATTATCCTCGCGGTTATAGCAATCGCCGCGCCAATAGTTCTGTTGGTCATCACCAACATTCAAATCGGAAGTCTCAAAGTTGAATCACCCGGATTTTTCGGTTGGATGGTAGCCTTCGTTCCTTTTCTGGCAGGATGCTGGTGGCTATTTACCCGGTCATCAAGAGCCAATGGTCTTGCCGGCTCGCTCGGGCTGACCTATCTCATCATGCTCGCATATAATTCGACATATATGCCTGCATTTGTCAATCCGCGCAGCGACAAGGCTGTAGCAGCAACTATCCAGGATATTGTCCCGTCCAACGGACGTATCGAAACGAAAATCGATGAGGACAGGCTTCTTAGATATTATTCCCTCAATTTTTATCTGAACGACAGACTTAGACGTTCTGAAACAAGCGACTGTAGCCTGGACGAGGTCTGGCTAATCACGTCGTCACCTGAGGACTCCACCCGGGCGACGTGCCTGTCAGAACGTTCAGCCGACACTCGCCGACCGGTCTATCTTATCAGTCCTGTCGGTAAATCTCACCCGAACGAATAAGTCCGTTCACTGCCGCCGTGTCGCTCTGGGCCGCCATAGATGTCATCGGCAGAACAATAACCTCAGTAACACGGGCATCAGGAATCACCGCATCCATAATCTGTGAAACCGACGGGACATTCTTAAATTCGTGATAGGCAGTCATGGTCCATTTCAGGAAACCCGTTGTTTCGGAAATGCCACCCTGTCGGTCCAACAGCCATCCATCAGCAAGAACCATCGGCTCCGTGTCAGCGCTCACGTCGTAAGGGCCGGGGAAATATTCGAGTGCCGAACGATCCTGATTCAGTTTCACGGTAACCCGATCGTTCCAGTTTCCGTTCGTCTTGTAGATAACGGCACGGGGCATCTGACGTACACCACCTATAGCGACCGACTGAGCGGAAGAAGCCGTAGCTTCTGTCAGAGGTTTCTGATGGGATCCGCATGAAACGAGACTAACGAGGGCTAAAACCGACACAGTTGAAACGATATTTTTCAGAGAGGTAAGCATGATGTGCGATAATTAGGTATGTGATGAAAATTGAAGCTCTTGAAGCCCGGTGCAAATATAACAAAATTCAACATTCTTTTTGTTTATTTTTCCGTAAAAATTAAGTACCTTTGTCAATACTAAAAACCCTATACAATTTGCTAATGAAAAGAAAAATAGCCATTTCGGCCATAGCCCTCGCTTCGTTTTCGGTTATGATTGCTAATGATTTCAATCCCAATCCTCAAATAAAATATCCCGTCGCACCCTCTGACGGAACAGTTGACACTTATTTCGGCCGTCAGGTTGCCGATCCATATCGTCCGCTTGAGAACGACACAGCCGCTGCGACTCTTAAATGGGTGAAGGAGGAAAATGCAATTACGCGTGGTTATCTGGATGCTATACCCTTCAGAAACACTATTGTAAAACGTCTTACTGAACTGAACAACTACGCCAAGACCGGACTTCCTTCGAAAAAGGCTGACGGAAAATACTACTTCTACCGGAATGAAGGCTTGAAAAACCAGTCTATTCTTTTCAGGACTGATTCTCTTGGCTCGGTCAAAGAAGAAATTTTCCTCGATCCGAACGGACTGAGTTCAGACGGAACAGTTGCACTGACCGGGACTTTCATGAGTCCCGACGGAAAATACACAGCCTATACCATTTCGCGAAGCGGAAGTGACTGGACCGAAATTTTCGTTATGGACACCGAAACCGGCAAACTCCTTGACGACCATATCACCTGGGCCAAGTTTACCGGAGCATCTTGGAACGGTGACGGATTCTATTACAGTGCATACCCCGCTCCCGAAGCCGGAAAAGAATTTTCTAATGCAAACGAATATCAGAAAATATATTATCACCGCTTAGGTACCCCTCAGAGCGATGATATAATTGTATTCGAAGACAAAAATGCCCCGCTCCACTTCCACCGTGCCTGGGTTCCGGAATCGGGAGAGATAATTGCTGTGACCGTCAGCGGTCAGGGCAATGGTAACGGACTACTGATGAAAGAACTTCACAAGAAGGGTGCCCAGTGGGTCGTTATTGAACCGTCACAGAATTATGAGATGTCTCCGATCGGAGTGGTTGACGGCTATCTCTGGATCTATACCTCGGTTGGCGCTCCCAATTACCGCATAGTCAAGGCCCCGATCTCAGACCCGCGCCGAGAAAACTGGATCGAGGTTATCCCCGAAGCTGAAAACGTGCTTGTAAACGCCCAGTTCGCCGGCGACAAACTTATCGTCTCGTATGATAAAGACGCATCGACCCATGCTTTCGTCTATGACCAGGATGGTAAAAAAATCCGCGAAATCGCTTTCCCGGGTTATGGCCAGGCCTCATTCTCAACTTCGCGCAAGCATCCCGAAGTCTATTATTCTTTCACCTCGTTTACCACTCCCTCGGCCATCTATTCCTATGATTTGGAGACAGGAGAATCCACACTCATGAATGCTCCGGCAATCAAGGACTTCGATATGAATGACTATGTGACAGAACAGGTCTTTTACACATCGAAAGACGGTACGAAAGTCCCGATGTTCATAACATATAAGAAAGGTCTTAAAAAAGACGGCTCAAATCCTGTGTATCTTTATGGCTACGGAGGTTTCAACATAACTCTGAACCCGAGTTTCTCGGCCAACCGTATTCTCTGGCTCGAAAACGGCGGTATATACGCCCAGGCAAATCTCAGAGGAGGTGGCGAATACGGTGAATCGTGGCACGAAGCCGGTACGAAACTCAACAAACAGAACGTATTCGACGACTTTATCGCCGCCGGCGAATATATGGTTAACGAAGGTTGGACCAAACCCGAACTGATGACCATCGAGGGAGGCTCGAATGGCGGTCTGCTTGTCGGTGCAGTCGCCAACCAGCGTCCCGACCTCTTCAAAGTCGCAATTCCCAGAGTTGGCGTAATGGATATGATGCGCTACCATCTGTTTACCATCGGCTGGAACTGGGCCCACGACTATGGCACCTCGGCTGACTCAAAGGAAATGGCAGAATATCTGCTTGCATATTCTCCGACTCATAATATCGGAAAGACAGCGACACCCTACCCCGCTATCATGGTTACAACGGCCGACCATGATGACCGAGTTGTTCCGGCTCACTCGTTCAAGTATGCCGCCACGCTTCAGGCCGCGAATACCGGCGACCGTCCGAAGCTTATCCGCATCGATTCCAAGGCCGGTCACGGAGCGGGCAAACCGATTGCAAAAGTGATTGACGAATATGCCGACATCTATTCCTTCATATTTGCGAATCTCGGTATTAACCCCTTTGAAACAAAGTGACAAAACTATTTGGTTCAAATAAAGCAATGAGAGTCGCCGTCATCCCGAAGATGGCGGCGACCTTTGCTTTTGCGTGTCTCTTTACCGCCTGTTTTACCGGAATTGAGAGCACTCCAAAGATTACCGACAAGGAACTCCGTCGACAGAACGTGACCGAACGTCCCGATCAGCATATTCTCGACAGTATTTCGGGCCAAAAGCCTTCGGAATGGTACACGGGTAAAGAATTCTATGTCACGGATGCCAGAGTTGTCAGGGCTCTACGGATTCTTGAGCCGGGCGATCACACGCTCGAAGGACAGGTTTTCAGGCTGGAGGGTATTGATGTCGTTCCGTCACTGACGGGCGAGGAAATGATTGAACTTAGCTTTACAGGTCCCGACGGGTTACAGGCACGCTACCTGACAAATACATCGCGGGATAAGTGGGGTCAAGTCAGAACATACGAAATTCCTTTCATGATAGAGCTCGATCTGATAAACAAGATAAAATCGAGTCTCGTCGGAAAAGAATATTATTTCAAAGGACGCCGACGTTTTGACGCTTCAGGTCGTGACATCGAAGGTCTGAGATACATCCCCGTCACTATCACCGGGGTCTCTCCCGGCGATCAGTCAAAACCGGTCAGGATATTCTTCAAAGATTCCGAAAACCACATTGAATCCACCCTTATAACTCTCGGGAACGAAACGACATCGCTCAGAAACTTCGACACACAATTCGCTCCGGAAAATCCTCGCAAGAAGTATCCACGAATTACCGACGAAGTCTGGGATCTTATTCAACACAGCCGGGTAAGGACCGGGATGACGCCCGACGAATGTCGCCTTGCCCTCGGTGCACCCGACACCTACCGGCGGATTCCGACGACCGCGGGCATGGTTGAATACTGGAGCTACAACAACGGTTCATTCCTGACTTTCGAGGACGGAGTTCTGGTTAGATTCCGCCTATGATTTAAGCAATGACAAAATGAAACTCTACTTTTTAGGAACAGGAACATCGACGGGGGTACCTCAAATTGGTTGTCAATGTGAGGTCTGTACGTCGACCGATCCACGCGATAAACGGATGAGAACTTCGGCAATTGTCGAAACCGACGGGCACCGTCTTCTCATAGATGTAGGTCCGGATTTTTATCACCAGATTCTGAAGGAAGGAGCACCTTCGCTCGATGCCCTTCTCGTGACCCACTCCCACTATGATCACGTCGGTGGAATCGATGACCTGAGACCATATTGTGCGGTTGCTCCCAATCATCATTTTCCGGTTTACTGTCAGTCAGACGTTGACGGCGACCTTCGCGCGCGTGTGCCCTACTGCTTCACCGAACATCCTTATCCCGGCGTCCCCACTTTCACCGTCAACGACATCAAACCCTTCGAACCTTTCTGCCTCGGTCCGTTCAACATACTCCCGCTGGAGGTCATTCATTACAAACTACATATTTTAGGTTACAAAATCAATAATCTGGCCTATATAACCGATGCAAAGACAGTTCCACAGGAAACTCTGGACGCGATAAAAGGCATCGATACTCTTGTAATCAATGCACTGAGAAAAACAGAACACATGTCCCACATGTCGCTTAACGAAGCGCTGGGTATCATAGAGCAGGTAAAACCGCGCGTTGCATGGCTGATTCATCTCAGCCACCAGATGGGTCTGCATCCCAAGGTTGAAAGCGAACTCCCGCCGAATGTCAGGATCGCATACGATGGCCTATCCATCGAAATTCCGGATTAGGATTTTTTAACATCATCTTTCTAAAATTTGACCGTAAAAATGAGGTCAGCCGGATATTTCGGTGTATATTTGCTGTCAGAAAGGGCAGATTCGGATTTTTTTCGAGACACGTCCCATAGAACGATAAAAAAGGCTTGTACACAAGTCTCAAAGTAACAAAAAACAGAATCCTTAATAATCTTACTAACCATAAACCCATTAAACTCATAATCTACAGGTATGGATATTAACACTATCATGGCTGACCTGGAAGCCAAGCATCCGGGCGAAAAAGAATATCTCCAGGCCGTCAAAGAAGTCCTGATGACCGTACAGGACGTCTACAACCAGCACCCTGAATTTGAACGCAACAAAATCATTGAACGCATGGTCGAACCCGACCGCATCATCACTTTCCGCGTAACCTGGATTGATGATAAAGGCGAAGTTCAGAACAACATCGGCTATCGTGT
>CAYVXC010000064.1:8271-11737 GCA_964454925.1 uncultured Bacteroides sp. | reverse complement strand
CAAGGAAGAAGTCATCGGTACAGCCGAAGTCCTCGAAACCTACCACATCTCGAAAGTCGGCACTATCGCCGGCGCCATTGTCCGCGACGGCAAAATCAAACGCGGCTGCAAGGTCCGTCTCATCCGCGACGGTATCGTCCGCTACACCGGCGAACTGGGCAGCCTGAAACGTTTCAAAGACGATGTCAAGGAGGTCCTCCAGGGCTATGACTGCGGTATGTCGATCGCCGGCTACAACGATCTGAAGGTCGGCGACATGATCGAAGGCTTCGAAGAAATCGAAGTTGAACGCACTCTCTAACCGGGCCGTTAAAACCATTCTGCCGACCCATGGTTAGCATCTACCTGAATATCGGCTCCAATATGGGCGACCGTCTCTCTCTTATCGAGCGGGCGGTCGCTCTCATTGCCGACCGATGGCCCGAGTCACGAATCAGGCGCGCTCCCCTTTTCCATTCCGAACCATGGGGTTTCGAATCTCCCAACTCCTTCATAAACCTCGGACTGGCTGTCGATTTTGACCTCGATCGTGTCCCCGATAAGCCCGAAGACATTCTCGAAGCGCTTCAGTCAATCGAAAAGGCAATCGCACCCGACTCGCCCCACCGCGATCCGGAAGGACATTATATTGACCGCGCCGTTGACATCGACATCATCGACATCGACGGAGTCACAGTCAACACCCCGGGACTAACTATACCTCATCCGCGCGCCGAAGCCCGCGATTTCGTCATGAAGCCCATGGCTTTTCTCGCTCCCGGATGGTATCCCCGCCGGGCCACTGAAGCGGCTCATGCCAAAAAGACAATCGCAGACATGAACCGCGTTAGCGTCGAAACCTTCCGGCTGATTGACAAAATCCCGCTGACCATTGTCGTCGACAATGTCCGCTCGATGGGAAACATCGGGTCGCTATTCAGAACGGCCGATGCTTTCACTGTCGAAGAAATCATCCTCTGTGGTATCTCGGCTACCCCTCCGGCTCCCGAAATTCATAAAACAGCTCTCGGCGCTGAAGATTCGGTCGCGTGGCGTCACTTCGAATCCACTGCCGATGCGGTCGCCGACCTCCGCCGTCGCGGCTATCTGGTGGGATGTCTCGAACAGGTTCACGGAAGTATTCTCCTGAACGACTTCCGGGTCGATCCGTCAGCTAAATATGCCTTGGTGGTCGGCAACGAAGTAAACGGCGTCGATCAGGCCGTTGTCGACTCTATGGATTTCTGGCTCGAAATACCCCAGGGAGGCACCAAACACTCTTTGAACGTAACGGTTTCGGCCGCTATTGCA
This sequence comes from uncultured Bacteroides sp., assembly GCA_964454925.1. Classification (GTDB taxonomy): domain Bacteria; phylum Bacteroidota; class Bacteroidia; order Bacteroidales; family Muribaculaceae; genus CAG-873. Next base: position 10,447 of record CAYVXC010000064.1, on the reverse strand, counting down.
ATCTGGCATTTTTATTCACACCAATCCCCTACTAAAACCAATGTATAAATATCTTTTTACAGTCATCATCACCATTTCGGCCGTTCTCAACGCCTCGTCATGGGGTCAGAAAGGTCACGACGTTACAGCTTCGATCGCTGAAAGACATCTCACCTCAGCCGCTGACTCGCTGACATCCGATCTTTTCAACGGCCGTTCTATCATCTATTGGGCAAACTGGCTCGACAATGCCAGCAACACCCCCGAATACCGTTATAGCAAAACATGGCACTATAAGAACATCAATGATGGCGTCCGTTATGAAGAAATGGCTCCAAATCCCGCCGGCGACGCCGTCCTGGCCATCAAATCGCGCATGGAGATTCTGGCCGACCCCGAGAGCTCGCGCGATGACAAAGTTCTCGCTCTCAAGATGCTCGTACATATTGTCGGCGATATCCATTGTCCCATGCACATGGGCCACGCTACCGATCTGGGCGGAAACCGCGTAAAACTTAAATACTTCAACAACGATACGAACCTCCACTCTGTCTGGGACGGAGCACTCCCCGAAGCCGCCCATAAGTGGTCATACACCGAATGGACCGACCAGCTCGACCGCCTCTCGCCGGAAGAAATTCAGGCGATCGTCTTCCCCGGTATAACTGACCCGGCAGAGATGACCTATCTCCCCGGTCTCATCGACCGTTGGGCAAAAGAAACCCTCGAAATTACCGGTGAAGTTTACTCGAAAATGCCCGAAGGATCGAAATTAGGCTACAACGACATCGCCTGGGCTACACCGATCATCGAGCAACAGCTTCTGCGCGGCGGTCTCCGACTCGCCTTCCTGCTGAACTATCTGGCTGAATGAGTCTAAAATTCGACAATACTGTCTATCGCCAGCTTCTGACTCTTGCTCTGCCTATCCTCGTCGGACAGGTAGGTTCGATTGTTGTCGGTTTTGCCGACAACATGATGGTCGGTCACTACTCGACCAACGCCCTCGCTTCGGCCTCGTTTGTAAACAATGTCTTCAACGTGGCCATTCTCGGTGTCATGGGATTCACCTATGGCATCACGCCTCTCGTAGGTGCGCTTTATTCCCGGCAGGCCGATGGTGACATCGGATCTCTGATGCGTGTCGGTCTGCGGGTCAACACTATTTTTCTCGCCATCGTCATGGCGCTGATGACGGTTCTCTATTTCAATCTCGACGCCCTCGGACAACCCGCCGAACTACTTCCTCTGATCAGGCCCTATTATCTGACCGTTCTTGTCGGCATGATTCCCTTCATGGTTTTCAATGTGTTCGCACAATGGTCCTATGCTATAAACAATACAGGGATGCCGATGTGGATTATCCTGGGTTCAAACGCTCTGAACATCCTCGGAAACTGGCTTCTCATTTTCGGCCATTGGGGTCTCCCGGAGCTTGGTCTCACCGGAGCCGGTTTAAGCACGCTCACGGCTCGTCTGGTATGCGCCGTGACGATTTACTTAATTTTCGCCCGAAGACGCGTCTACAGAGCTTATTTTACCGGATTCAAGGGCCGCCGGACCGGTTCGAGAAATGTCCGACGGCTTTGGATCACCTCTCTCCCTGTCTCGGTTCAGATGATATGCGAATCCGGATCGTTTTCTGTAGCGGCAATAATGGCGGGATGGCTCGGAAAGATTCCGCTGGCGGCTCTCCAGATCGTAATCATTATCGGGACCCTCGGCTTTTGTATCTATTACTCTTTTGGCGCCGCCGTGGCTGTGAAAGTTTCAAACGCCGCCGGTATGGGCGACCGTTCAGCCATGAGAAACATCGCTTGGAAAGGTTATCATATCATGCTTGGCCTCATGTTGATTGCATCACTGATTTTCGGATTCGGAGGCCGGGCGCTGATGTCGGTCTTTTCTGACGATGCGGCTGTCGTTTCGCTCGCGGGGTCTCTGATTGGGCCGTTGCTCTGCTATCAGCTCGGCGATGCCACTCAGGTCAATTTCGCAAATGCCCTGCGTGGTACCTCTCACGTTCTACCGATGTCGTGGATAGCCTTCTTCAGCTATGTCGTGGTCGGGATTCCGGCTACCTACGTAATGACCTTCACACTGGGCATGGGAATGACCGGGCTTGTCGGTTCATTCTCGGTCTCGCTATTCCTCGCCGGCGCACTCTTCCTGATCTTCTTCCTGCGCTCCACCCGCC
>CAYVXC010000064.1:6652-8171 GCA_964454925.1 uncultured Bacteroides sp. | reverse complement strand
TTTCTCGGAAAGAATCGGGTCTGAATCCGCGGAATTCGCAGAATCAGACCCGAAACATTTTTTTGGAGACCTAATAAACCGGGTTAAACGGTCATAATTTCTTTTTCTTTAGCAGCATAGATTTCGTCGATTTTCTTCATGTATTTGTCGTGAAGCTTCTGAGCGGTGCCTTCAGCATCTTTTTCTGTGTCTTCGGGCATTCCTTTCTTGACTGCTTTTTTGAGACCGTCGATTGCGTCGCGACGTGCGTTGCGGACACTCACTTTGGCATTTTCAGCTTCTCCTTTACACTGTTTGGCCAACTGTTTACGGCGTTCCTCTGTCAGCGGGGGAATAGAGATGCGGATAATTTCTCCATTGTTTTCGGGCATCACACCGAGGTCACTGTTGATAATCGCACGTTCGATTTCCTTGAACATAGGTTTTTCCCAGGGAGTGATGGCGATTGTGCGGGCATCGGGAGTAGCGATATTCGCAACATTAGAGATAGGTACTGCCGAACCATAGTATTCGACACGGATTCCTTCAAGTAGTTTGGGGTTGGCACGACCGGCACGGATCCGGGCGAGAGTTTCTTCGAGATATTCCACGGCCAATTCCATTTTTTCTTCGGCCGGATCAAGATATGTCTTGGGTTGGTTCATGGTGGTGGTGTGGGGGGATATAGGTTTTCTGTTTTATTTTGTCTTGACGAGTGTGCCGATAGGTTCGCCTGCGATGACTTTAGCGAGATTGCCCGGAGTGTCCATGTCGAAGACTATAATGGGCATTTTGTTTTCCTTGCACATAGCGGTCGCCGTAAGATCCATCACTTTCAGACCGCGGTTATATACCTCGTCGTATGTGATTTCAGTAAATTTTTCAGCATTGGGATCTTTTTCGGGGTCGGCGGTATAGATTCCATCGACCCGGGTGCCTTTCAACATCACATTCGCACGAATTTCGACTGCACGAAGCGCCGCACCTGTATCGGTGGTAAAGAACGGACATCCTGTTCCGCCGGCAAGAATGGCAATTTCGCCCCGATTCAGAGCGGCATTCGCACGCCTGACCGAATAATACTCACCGATAGGATACATGTCGACCGAAGTCATCGTGGTGGCGGCCGCTCCTATCGACTCAAGAGCCGACCGGAGAGCGAGCGAATTGATGACCGTAGCTAGCATTCCCATTTGGTCACCGGTAACACGGTCGAAACCACGGTTAAGACCGGTCAGTCCGCGAAAAATATTTCCGCCTCCTATTACGATAGCAATCTGTACACCGGCTTCTGAAATATCACGGATCTGCCGGGCATATTCCATCAGCCTGTTATGGTCAATACCATATCCCTGATTCCCTTGAAGCGATTCGCCCGAAAGTTTCAGGAGAATACGGTTATATTTGGGTTTTATCATATCGAAGTGCTTTTATTTTTATTTGTTAGTAGTAATCTTACAGACTGTATGCGGCGGGAGAGCGGGTCGTAGTCGCAAATTTAAGTATTTTTTCGGACCTACCCAAAATCCTTAACTAAAAA
>CAYVXC010000064.1:0-6552 GCA_964454925.1 uncultured Bacteroides sp. | reverse complement strand
AGTTCGGTTGGAAAAAAAGTTGTAACTTTGTAGTCTCGCCTGACAAGCGAATAATCTTAACCCGTAATCCCTGATTTTTATGAGCCATCCTCTTAATTGTGGTGCAATAACAGTCTATGGAGCTTCATCAGCCAGTCTTGATCATGTATTCTATGAAGCCGCACGTCTCGTAGGCTTCGAAGCGGCTAAAAACGGTATGGCAATCGTCAATGGCGGCGGACGAGCCGGCCTGATGGGTGCGGTCACCGACGGATGTCTCGAAGCAGGTGGCACAGCCATCGGAGTAATTCCGCGCTTCATGGTTGAACGCGGTTGGCAGCACCCCGGTCTGTCGCGTATTGAAGTGACCGAAACGATGCACCAACGCAAGCAACTCATGGCCGATCTCGCAACCGGCATCATCGCCCTCCCCGGAGGAATAGGCACAATGGACGAATTGATGGAAATAATTACCTGGCGTCAGCTGGGTCTGTTTAACGGAAATATCGTCATCTTCAATACAGACGGATATTGGAACGAAATGCTGGCTATGCTCGAGACCGCGTCGCGTCGCCACTTCATGCGTTCCACCGGTCCTGACTCGCTCTGGACGGTCACTGATGACCCGGCCGAAGCAGTCAGAATAGCCTCATCGCCTGTCAAACCCGAAAAAGAGTTTTAAATAAATGTTTCAAGTACCCGATTCACTCCGATTCCACTTCTTTCCATCCTTCGGAAAGTTGTTCGAAGTTTCGACGTGGGAGTCGGGACTGGAACCCGTGTTGCGTCCGGGTCACGCCGGTCACGACCAGGGCGTTGTAGCCTGTATCGTGGTGCTTATTCTGGCAGTAGCGGTTTCGTTCGATCCTATCAAACGAATTTTTCGAGGGCTGACAAAAAAACTCTGGAGCGTCAGAGTCCGTGACAGTTTTGATCAGACCACCGCAAGCGAACAACGCGTTCTGCTTCTTCTCGTCATACAAACAATTGTTTATGAGGCAGTAATTGCAAATGCCGCCTTGGCGACATTTTTTCCGAGAATGTATATGTCGAATCTGGCGACCACCGGTATTTTGGCTGTCGTTCTGCTTTTATATTATGTTTTTCAGTTGGTGGCTTACAGCATTGTCGGATATACTTTCACCTCCGACACGGGGCGGACGCTATGGCTCGAAGGTTTCACCTCGACCCAGACTCTTCTGGGTTTCACTCTTATCATTCCAGGGCTTATGGTGTTGTTCTATCCTGACCTTACAGAGATTGCAATCTTGGTCTCGGGAGGCCTCTATCTAATTGCAAGAGTGATATTTATTTCAAAGGGTTTTAGAATTTTTTACACAAATGTTCCCTCATTAGTCTATTTTATTTTGTACCTTTGCAGTCTGGAAATCATTCCCATTTTTATCCTTTTCCAAACCGCAGTCTATTGTCTGCAATTGTTTGGTTTAACTCTTTGTTAATAAAGATTTTAATTTGTAGAAGTGAACATTAAAAAAATCCTTGTTTCCCAGCCGAGCCCCACTTCGGAAAAATCACCCTATTTTGACATTGCCCGCAAACACGATGTTGAAATCGTGTTCAGGCCTTTTATTAAAGTCGAAGGGTTGACGGCTCGTGAATTCAGACAGCAGCGCGTGTCGATACCCGATTTTACAGCGATAATTTTCACTGCAAAAACCGCTATCGACAACTTTTTCCGCCTCTGTGAAGAGATGCGGTTCACCGTTCCCGACACAATGAAATACTTCTGCACCACCGAGGCTATTGCCCTCTATCTGCAAAAGTACATTGTATATCGAAAAAGAAAAATTTTTGCAGCCAAGACCGGTAAACTTGTCGATCTGTTACCTTTCATCCAGAAACATAAAAAAGAAAACTATCTGCTCGCTGTCAGCGATGTAAATAACGGTGAAGACGCCAAAATTCTCGAAGGCGCAAAAATAAACTTCACCCAGGCTGTATTCTACCGCACAGTCAGTAACGATTTTGCTCCCGATGAAGAATTCGACTACGATATGCTCGTTTTCTTCAGTCCCCAGGGTATCGAATCACTGACTAAAAACTTCCCTGAATTTGACCAGAAAAATATCGCTATCGCCACCTTCGGCGCTAATACCGCCAAAGCGGTTGAAGATGCCGGTCTGCGTCTCGACATAGCCGCTCCGAGCGAAAAGGCCCGTTCGATGACCGATGCAATCGATATTTTCCTGACCGAAAATAAAAAAGCCTGATTGACGTCAGAAAAATCATCTGACTTTAATTCTATGCCGGACACATCAGGCCGCCATATCAATCCCACGAAGGGAAGGAGACTGTACAAGCGCGAGAAGCTATGCAGTCCGACTGCCATCGACCGCCTTTTCATAGGCGGTCGACGCGCGTCAGCCCAAAACAGCGCTATCTATGGAGAAATTGGTTCGGCTCTCGTTTATCCTCTGAAAATAGTCTGGGCAGTCCGGCCGGATGGTGTTCGTTCTTCGGCCCCACCCTTGCAGTTTCTTATATCGATTCCCAAGAAAAGAATCCGTCATGCTGTCGACCGGGTGACCCTCCGTCGACGCGTCCGCGAAGCTTATAGGCTTTCGCGCCCATCTGACGACGGCCCCGGAATATCTCTTGATATAGCTTTTATTTGGGTGGCCAACGAAAAAGTTGATTCAGCCCGAATTCATCGAGCGGTAAAACGCTTACTCGAGCGTTTGCCAAAGAAAGATTCTGAATACTGATGAAAAAATTTGTTTCTATATTATCAGAATCAGTGAGTTCGCTGATGAGGCTCCCTATTTTATTCTACCGGGCATGCATTTCTCCACTCACACCTCCGTCGTGTCGTTTTACACCGACGTGTAGCCAATATGCCCTCGAAGCTCTTAAAAAATATGGTCCTATAAAAGGATCCTGGCTGACGGTTAAACGTGTCTGCCGTTGTCATCCTTGGGGTGGATCGGGATATGACCCGGTTCCCTAATTTCTTAATTTAAAGTTATGGAAAAGCAAACATCAAATAAAAATACGACTGATATCTATACTGTTCTCCCGTCAAAAAAAGTAAAAAATCTTTTGTTTGATCTTGGTGGAGTCATAATGAACATAGAAAAAGACCGTTGTGTTGAAGCTTTCAAAAAAATCGGACTCAAAAATCCCGACCGCTTCTTCGGCGAATATGGTCAGGGCGGATGTTTCGGTCAACTCGAAAGCGGTCAGATTTCTGCTGAAGAATGGAGACGTCAGGTTCGTGAACTGATAGGAAGTGATACTATCACCGATAACGAAATAGATCAGGCTTTCATGGCTTTTCTAATAGGAATTCCACGAAAAAGACTGGAAGATCTTCTCGACCTGAAAAAGAAGTATGGAATCTATTTGCTTTCCAATACTAACCCGGTGATGTGGAATTCTTTTATAGCCGAACAGTTCCGTCAGATTCCGGGTCTTGACATCAAAGATTATTTCGATGGGGTAGTAACTTCTTTTGAAGCCAAGTCACTCAAGCCTTCGCCCGAAATTTTTGAATATACTGCCAAAACACTTGGTATTGATCCGGCGGAAACTATATTTTTTGATGATTCGGTCGAAAATTGCCGAAGTGCCGCGTCATTAGGGTGGGGGACTGTCCATGTCGTTCCCGGTAGCGAATTTATTGATATTTTGCCGACTCGGTAATCTATATAAAAGTAATGAAAAAGGGATACGTAACAACAGTCGGAATGTTTGACGGAGTCCACCTCGGCCACCGGTCAATAATTTCCAAAACCGTCGAATTAGCCGACCAAAACGACTTGTCTTCCCTTGTCATTACTTTTGACAGACATCCTCTTTCCGTCATATCGCCCGAACATACGCCTGCAAGTCTATCGACTCCGAAAGAACGTGTATCACTGATAAAAAAACTCGGAGTTGATAAAGTAGTGGTCTTGCCTTTTGATCAAAATCTCCGTCGCTTGACAGCCGAAGAGTTTATAAAAGACATTCTTATTGATCGGTACAATACCCGAATACTTGTAATTGGTCATGATCACGGATTCGGGAGCGACAGACTTAGAGGTATTGATAACTATATAAAAATTGCACATAAAACAGGTATCAGAATTGTCGAAGCTCCTTACTGGGGACACGAACGGGTCTGTTCTTCGGCCGTCAGAGAATATCTTGCTAATGGTGATATTGTCGGAGCAAACCGCCTCCTCGGACGTCCATATTCTGTGACCGGAGAAGTAGTTAGCGGAAAAAGAATTGGACACACTATCGGCTTTCCTACAGCCAATCTCCAAATTTCCGATTCGTCAGCCATTCCGGCACGTGGAGTCTATGCAGCCCTGATAAATGACGAAAACAACGAATTTATTGGTCAGGCAATGGTTAATATAGGTGTAGCTCCTACTGTGACTGATAATGGTAATCTGACTATTGAAGCTCATATTCTTGACTATAACGGAGACCTATACGGACAATGTCTCTCACTACAATTCATTAATCGTCTTCGCGACGAACAGCGCTTCGATAGCCTTGACAGTCTCGTCAACCAACTTCAAAAGGATTTAGAAAGTACCCGGACGGCTGTTGAAAACTATGTTGAAAACACCTCGAAACCGGTTTAAAACCGGTTCAGAAATATTTAAAAACAATATTTGCAAATTCACTTCCGGACATCGCTTATCAATACCGGCGATATAACAATAAATGTCGGTATTGAATTTTTAAGTAGCTTTTCAACCTGCTTTACTATGGTTATCGACAAAAATCAACGGGTTGAAAAACCAAGAAATATCTACATCAGCTATTTTAAACACTATGTAAATAAAATACATATTACTATATCTTCCAATGATTTAGAATGTATATAATATGTATAATAATGTTTACACGATGTTAAGAACGAGATATGCAAATTTAATGACCAAAAGTTATCTAAGCTTTCAACAGTCCTATATTATTCTTGAGGTAGTTTTTTGTTTTTATTTATTCTTTCTCACATAAAGAATAATCCCTTTCTCATTCCCCACAACGAATTTTCAAAGAACTCAGATTGTAGACTAAACTGAATTCACAGAGATAACAAAATTATCTTTCCCAAAGTTCTACTCTACCCTGATTACCTCAAAAACACACAGTAAAATACCTCAAAAACACACAGTAAAATACCTCAAAAACACACAGTGGCTTGGTTAATTCATTTTATTTCACTAATTTTGCCTCATCAATATGGAAAAAATAAAATACTTAAACAGAATTGCTGACAAGTGTCTTGCTTTAAGACTTGAGGCTTTTGGGGCAGTACAGATAACTGGTCCTAAATGGTGTGGTAAAACAACAACAGCCGAGCGTCATGCAGCCAGTGTTATCAAAATGCAGGATCCTGACACTCGAGATGGATATCTGGCTACACTAAAATCCAAGCCTTCTTTATTGCTAAAAGGACCTGTTCCACGATTAATTGACGAGTGGCAGGTTGCCCCGGTTATTTGGGATGCAGTAAGGCATGCCGTTGATGAACGCCGTGAAAAAGGGCAGTTTATTCTTACCGGTTCAACAATCGTAGATGATGAAGATATAATGCACTCAGGTACCGGACGAATTTCAAAAATGTCTATGTATACAATGAGTCTTTATGAATCTCTTGAATCTAACGGGAAGATTTCGTTACGCCGTTTGTTTGATGAACACGATCTTGATATTGATGGACTGACTACAGATTTAACGATAGAGAATTTAATCTTTGCTGCCTGCCGGGGTGGTTGGCCTGCATCGCTTGACATCCGGAATAGAGAAGCAAAACTTTTAATAGCTAAAGATTATGTAGATATTATTTGTGATGATGATATATCGAGAGTAGATAAAGTAAAAAGAAATTCTACTTTAGCCAGATTGATTCTTCGGTCTTATGCCAGGAATATATGCACGTTGGCAAAAAAAACTTCTATGTATGCTGATGTTACAGAAGAAATGGAAAGTTTGTCTTTGACTACATTTGACGATTATGTTTCTGCTCTTGAAAAATTATTTGTAATAGACGATATTGGAGCCTGGTCACCGGCTATAAGGTCCAAGACTGTCATAAGAACAGGTAAAAAAAGATGTTTTGTAGATCCGTCGATTGCAGTAGCTGCATTGGGTGCCTCTCCTGAAAGTCTTGAACTCGATCTTAAAACATTCGGATTTATATTTGAAAGTCTTTGTTTTCGTGATTTACGAGTGTATTCTCAGTCAATGGGCGGTAAATTATCTTATTATCACGATCGCTATGGACTTGAAGCAGATGCTGTCCTTCATCTGGATGATGGTAGATATGCACTGATTGAATGTAAACTCGGAAGTAAAGAGATTGACGACGGTGCGCGTCACCTGCTTCAAATAAAAAAACTTGTCCACGAAAAAAACGAATCTGAAAAACAGATAAAGTTACGAGAACCCGATTTACTTATTATCCTTACTGCCGGCGAAATGGCCTATACACGCGAAGATGGCGTTAAAGTTATTCCTATCGGTTGCCTCCGTGACTGATAAACTCTTCTCTCTATTTTTTCCAAATGTTTGCTGAAATTTTTCGGGGGGATTTGTTTGGTTGTTTAGGCA
>CAYVXC010000063.1:0-11741 GCA_964454925.1 uncultured Bacteroides sp. | reverse complement strand
TAGCTGCGTCGACAGATGCAGGTTTGTACTGCTCGACAATCTGAGCCCAAAGCATACGGGCAGCGCGGAATTTGGCGAGCTCCATGAAGTAGTTGGACGATACACCCATGTTGAACTTGATGCGGCAAGCTACTTCGGTCGAAGACAGACCGGCATCGGTCAGAGCGGTCATCCAGTTAGCACCCCAGGCGAGAGCATAACCGAGTTCCTGGAAAATATATGCGCCGGCGTTCGACAGCATGACAGAGTCAACGGCGAGAACGCGGATATTTTTTACGTCTTTTACTGTTTCGAGGAGTTCCTTTGCATTGGCAACCATGTCGTCGCTGACATTACCGGCTCCGTGGCGGAGGGCCTTGCGGAGGGGGTTGTAGTCAATCGAGCCGTGGAAAGTTTCGAGAGCATTGTTCTCTTTGAGATATTCAACGAGGACTTTGGCAAGTTCGAGAGCTTTTTTCTGACAGCACGAAAAATTGATTTCAACTTTTTCGAGATCGATGCCTTTCAGAAGGGTGGCGACAGTTTCTTTGGTGGGCTCTGCAACTTTAAAGCCGAGAGAATTTACACCTTTTGTCAGAACGTCGAGCGCAACTTCGTTGGCCTTCTCGGGAGTTTCGGCAATAATTTCCTGACGTGTAAGCCAGTCGTTGTTGTCCTTGATGCCGCGGACATAGGGGAACTGACCGGGAAGCGATTCAGTGATTTTCAGGTCAGCGATGTCTTCAGCGCGATACATGGGCTGGACATTGAAGCCTTCGTTGGTCTTCCAAACCAATTTCTTGTTGAAGTCGGCACCTTTGAGGTCTGCTTCAACCTTGGCGCGCCACTCGTCGTAGCTAATGCCGGGAAACTGGTCAAACAGCTTTTCTTTGTTTTCTGCCATATTTTTGGACAAGTTATAAGGTAATTGTTGGTAAATGATTGTGTTCTGCTATATATAATGTGTGCCTTGATGGCTGAGTAGCTTTCATCATGGCTTGATTTGGCTTACAAAGTTAGCTAATTTCCCGATTCTGACCCAATTTTATCGGGAAAAATTTCTTTAATTTAAGTTTATTAGGGTTACTGGTCTCGGAATTTAATCTAAAATTAGTAAATTTGTAGGTGTCAATGTCATTAGAAAAAGTCCCATGCCCGATTTCTATCGAACCATAGCCGCTCCCTCCGAAGCCGTCTTCCGTGAAAAAATGAGCAAGTTCATCGCTTTTGCTTTTCCGGCCAGGACGGAAGACGAAGCGCGCGAACAGATCGCTTCTGTTCAACGGAAGTATCATGATGCCCGCCATGTATGCTGGGCCTATAAGCTTGGCGCTGACGGGTCACGTTCGATGCTGAACGATAACGGGGAACCTTCAGGAACCGCCGGTAAACCGATTCTCGGGCAAATCAATTCATTTGAGCTTACCAATGTCGCCGTGGCCGTGGTGAGGTATTTCGGGGGAATAAAACTTGGAACGTCGGGACTTATCGCGGCTTATCGTGAAGCGACGCGCCTTGCGCTTGAAGAAGCGGAGATTGTCGAACGTCACGAAGAAGTGACGGTCAGTGTTTCATTCGGTTATCTGGCGATGAACGAAGTGATGAAAATAATAAAAAATACATCCGAAGTCAGAGTTCTCGACCAGAAATTCGATAATGCGTGTGAGATGACACTGGCCATCCGACGAGATATGGCAACGGCACTCGCCGCTCGGATAGCGGGAGTGCCGTCAGCATCGGCCGATGTCTCAACCGAAATTTTGATGTGACGAGTCTTGTTATTCGTTTTCGTTTCCGAAAATGTGTTTCAGTTTCGAGAAAATCCGATGTTTCTCGGCTTCGGTCGGCTGAATATTAGGCGAATCTTTCAGCGACTCGACAGCTTGTTTTTCTGTGTCACTGAGTTTTTCGGGAATGTATACCATCACATTGATGAGCTCGTCGCCAACCTGTGAGGGATTGTGGGGGTTGGGCAGACCTTTTCCGCGAAGACGGAGAATCTTGCCGGGCTGGGTTCCGGGGGTGATTTTCAGACGGGCGCGACCTGTTATTGTCGGAACCTCGACTGAGCCGCCGAGAGTGGCGGTAGGAATATCGAGCATCAGGTTGTAGATAACATCCTGACCATCGCGAATCAGCTCGGGGTGTTTGACTTCTTCAATGACCACAAGAAGGTCTCCGTTTACGCCACCGTGGCGGGGAGCGTTACCTTTTCCTTTGACGGTGAAGACTTCGCCTTCACTGACACCGGCCGGGATGGTGAACGAAACCTGCTGATCTTTTTTCTGGACGCCTTCGCCATGACAATATGTGCAATTCTCGGTGATGATCTTTCCGGATCCTTCACACTGAGGACAGGTGACGGTCGATTCCATGGCACCGAAGATGGTGTTCTGGACTTGGTTGACCGAACCCGATCCGTGACAGGTGGGACATGTCGAGAAGGCAACGCCGTCTTTTGCGCCGGTTCCGTTACAGTGTTCACATTTAACGAATGTCGGCACTTTCAGAGTCTTGGTGACACCTTTCGCGATGTCTTCGAGGGTGAGTTTGACGCGGATGCGAAGGTCGCTGCCACGGCGCTGGCGGGGACGTGCCTGACGACGGCTGCCGGTTGCGCTTCCGCCGAAACCGCCCATGCCTCCCATTCCGCCGAAAATATCGCCGAATTGAGCGAAAATGTCTTCCATGGACATTCCGCCTCCGAAACCGCCGAAGCCACCGCCGGCACTGCCTCCACCGAAGCCCTGTGGACCCATGGAGTGACCATACTGGTCATAAAGCTGACGTTTCTTTTCGTCACTGAGAACATCGTATGCCTCGGCGGCTTCCTTAAACTTCTCTTCAGCCTGTTTATCATCGGGATTGCGGTCGGGATGATATTTGATAGCAAGCTGACGATATGCTTTTTTCAGTTCCTCGGGGGTGGCGTTTTTAGCCACACCGAGCACTTCATAATAATCTCTTTTTTTCTCAGCCATTATATCGTGAATTTTGTTCTGAGTGTTCTATGTTTTTATGTGATGATCGCGTTCGAAATAAAGGGGTTACTCGCCGACAACGACTTTCGCGTGACGGAGAACCTTGTCGTTGAGAGTATAGCCTTTTTGTGTCGTATCGATAATCTTGCCTTTTTTCGAATCGTCACCGGTGGGAACACTTGCGATCGCTTCGTGATAGTCGGCATCGAAATCGGCGTCGGTAGTTTCCATCGCCTTAACGCCGTTATCGTTGAGATATTTTACAAATTTGTTGTAGATGAGCTCCATGCCTTCACGGACGGCCGAAGCATCCTCGGTCTCTTTGGTGGCATCGAGCCCGCGTTCGAAATCGTCCACAATAGGCAACAGGCCTTTCAAGACTTTTTCCGACGCAGACTTGATGAGGTCGGCCTTTTCTTTCATGACACGTTTTCTGAAATTGTCAAAATCGGCCATGAGGAAAAGATATTCTTTCTTTTCCTTTTCAAGTGCTGCCTTCGTCTCTTCGAGTTCTTTTTCAATCGAGTTTTCCTCGGTAGTATCTTCTTCCTGAGAAGTTTCGTCTGAAGCTTCTTCAATATCGTCAAAAGTGGCTGTTTCGCCTTCATCAACCCGGTGAAGATCGTTTTCGAGTTCTTCGGCGGCCTTCTGTGCTTTATCGTCTTTCATTGTTGTGCGTTTTATGATTTTATTATTGTTTCTTAGCAAAAACTTTGCCAAAAATGCGGTTTTGGCAAAACTGAAACGGTTATTTTGACGGTGTCAGAATTCGCCCGTCACATACACATTTCTAAAATGAAAACAAATAAAATCGTCAAACGTTCATTCAGCCGCGTGCTGAACAAATATATCCATCCCGGGAAACAGCTGTTCGAGGCAGTCGGGATCCTTGTCGGCCGGAAAAATTCCGAAAACAGACGAACCCGAGCCGGACATTGAAGCGTAGACTGCACCCAGACGAAGCAACTCATCTTTAATATGTGAAATTGTCGGATGAATGGCGGCGACGGTCGCTTCGAAGTCGTTAACGAGTAAGGACTGCCAGGTCTCGGTCGGGCGATCCGTTATTTCAGCTACAGATTGGGTAGGGATATGAGGTGTCACTCCACTATATGCTGTTTTGGTTGACACCGAGCATCCCGAAGGTTTGATAATGACAATTGAATAGGCTGACAGGTCGATTTCGACAGGGGTGAGAATTTCGCCGCGACCGGTTGAAAGCATGGGCCGGTTGTAAATAAAAAACGGGCAATCGCTACCGACTTTCGCGGCTATCTCTGCCATCTTCTCATTGGTCAGGCCGAGAGAAAACAGTTGGTTGATAGCAGTGATCGTGAACGCAGCGTCGGACGAGCCTCCACCTAACCCCGCGCCGTCAGGAATTATCTTTTCAAGATAGATATCGACATGAGGAAAATCGGCTTGTTCGCGCAGTGCATTTACAGCCTTCATTACAAGATTCTTTTCCGGGGGGCAATCGACGCCGCGGCCGGTGACAGTAAGCGTAGTCGAGTCACCGGCTGCCGGGACGATCTCGAGAACGTCGGACCATGCGACCGGATACATTACTGTCGCGATGTCGTGATAACCATCCTCCCGGCGTCTAAGGATATTTAGGCCGAGATTGATCTTGGCATTAGGAAAAACAACCATGGTCCGCTGTTTTCAGTCAAGTTTCAGAACGGCAAGGAATGCTTTTTGAGGCACTTCGACCGATCCGATCTGTTTCATGCGCTTTTTACCTTTTTTCTGTTTCTCGAGCAGTTTGCGTTTTCGAGAGATGTCACCACCATAACATTTGGCTGTCACATCTTTACGAACGGCTTTGATAGTTTCACGAGCAATGATCTTTGCGCCTATGGCTGCCTGAATGGCAATGTCGAACTGCTGGCGGGGAATCAGCTCCTTCAGCTTTTCACACATGCGTCGCCCGAACGTAACGGCGTTGTCGGCGTGAGTGAGGGTAGATAGTGCATCTACGCTTTCACCGTTAAGCAGTATGTCGAGTTTGACCAGTTTCGATTCGCGGAAATCATGAAGATGGTAGTCAAACGAGGCGTAACCCTTGGAAATGGATTTCAGTTTGTCATAGAAGTCTATGACTATTTCACCCAGAGGCATATCGAAAGTCATCTCCATGCGGTTCCCTGAAATATATTCCTGCTTGACAAGTTCACCGCGTTTGCTTAGACACAAGGTCATGATAGGGCCGATAAACTCGGCGGCGGTGATGACGGTTGCGCGGATGTAGGGTTCCTCGATATAATCGATGAGCGTAATGTCAGGGAGACCCGATGGATTGTGAACCTCGGTCACATTGCCTTTCTTGTCATGTACGCGGTATGACACATTTGGCACCGTCGTGATGACATCCATGTTGAACTCACGGCCGAGACGTTCCTGAATGATTTCCATGTGGAGCAGCCCGAGGAATCCACATCGGAAACCGAAGCCAAGAGCCGCTGAAGACTCCGGAACAAATGTCAGCGAAGCATCATTCAGCTGTAATTTTTCGAGAGAGGAACGGAGATTTTCAAAATCTTCCGTATCGATAGGGTAGACACCGGCAAACACCATTGGTTTGACCTCTTCGAATCCCTCGATTGGTTTAGAAGCGGGATCTTCGACGTGGGTAATGGTGTCACCGACTTTTACTTCTTTTGAAGTCTTGATACCTGAAATGATATATCCAACGTTTCCGGCCGACAGCTCCTGGCGTGGTGAAAGATCAAGTTTCAATACCCCGATTTCATCGGCGTGATACTCTTTGCCGGTAGCCATGAATTTGACGAAATCGTTCTTTCTGATGGTTCCGTTGACGATCTTGAAATACGCAATGATGCCGCGGAAAGGATTAAACACCGAGTCGAAGATGAGCGCCTGAAGCGGAGCCTTTGGGTCGCCTTTGGGGGCAGGTATACGTTTTATGATGGCTTCGAGTATCTCGGGAATACCGATGCCGGTTTTTCCTGAGGCGCGGATGATGTCTTCATGATCGCATCCGAGCAGATCGACAATCTGGTCTTCGACTTCTTCGGGTTTCGCAGACTCAAGGTCTACTTTGTTTACAACCGGGATAATCTCCAGATCGTTGTCGATGGCCATATAGAGGTTGGAGATGGTCTGAGCCTGAATTCCCTGACTGGCATCAACAATCAGCAACGCACCTTCACAGGCCGCGATCGAACGCGACACTTCGTAAGAAAAGTCCACGTGTCCCGGAGTGTCGATGAGATTGAGGACATACTTCTCACCGTCGAGTTCATATTCCATTTGAATCGCGTGGCTCTTGATCGTGATTCCACGTTCGCGTTCAAGTTCCATATCGTCCAGAACCTGGGCCTCCATGTCTTTGGCAGCAATGGTGTTGGTATATTCGAGAAGACGGTCGGCCAAGGTGGATTTGCCGTGGTCGATATGGGCGATTATGCAGAAGTTGCGTATATTCTTCATTTCATATATTTATTTCTGCAAAATTACTCAAAAAAACTCATACTGCCAAACAGCCGTCCATCGGGAAACAATGGTGTAAAACCTCGTTGTATGTTGATATTACTTAAACGCTAAACGATGTTGCTTCTGTTTTTTATTTATTTAACAGCCTTTCAAGCAAAAAAACGCGCGCGAAAAAACTGATATTTAGCGAAAAAGTTGTACCTTTGTATACTATAATTTCAAAATTCGAGTATCTACCTTAATTTAGAATATCATTTCTTTTAGCCAATAAAGACCATAGAACATGAAAAAGATCTTTACTCTGATAGTGACTCTTGTCGCTGTCTCGTTGGGCAGTGTGGCTCAGATTTTCACCACTTCGCCCGAAATCCTCCAGGAGTCGAGCAAAAATGTCGTGCTGACATTCAATGCTGATTCACCGCTAGGTAACGGAGGAGTCAAGGGTTTACCTTCAACGACGCCGCTTTATGTACATATCGGTGCGATCACCGATAAGTCAACCGGTACTTCTGATTGGAAGTACGCTAATTTCCCTTGGCCTTCAAGTGCATCGGACACAAAGGCTAATACAGACAAAAACCGCCTGACTTACGTTAGCCCGAATACCTACACCCTTAGCATCGGTGACATCCGTCAGTACTTCGGAATCGCCGATCCTAACGAACATGTCAAGAAAATCGCTATCGTCGTCCGTACCGCTGGTGCCGATAAGGAAGGAAAAACAGCATCGGGAGGTGACATTTTTGTGGACGTTCAGGAAGAAGGTTTCCAGATGCTGTTTACTTCCGATGCTTCGAGCGATGTTCTGACTGCCCCGGCAAAAATTAATTTTCATGCGGTTACAACCGCCGACGCCGACATCAAGGTAACCTGTAACGGGACGATGGTCGCTTCGAAAACCGGCGCGACAACTCTTGATTTTGCCTACGACGTTAGCAAGACCGGTGCATACGACTTTGTTGCAACCGCTGTTGCCGGAGGTCAGACCGTTACGCGTAAACTCAATATCGCTTATCCCGGCCAGTCAGCTCCCGGTACCTATCCCGGCGGTGTGCCTAAGATGGGTGCTGTGAAAAATTCTGACGGGACGGTAACCTTCTGTCTGGCTGCTCCCGGCAAATCAAGTGCTATTCTCGTACCTTCGTGGGATGACTACCAGGTCCTCGATAAAAATGCGATGTTCTATCAGGACTACCAAGGACAGCGCTATTTCTTCACGACGGTCAGCGGTCTGAGCGATAAAGAGTATTATCCCTACTATTATCTCGTCGATGCTAAATATAAGGTTGCTGACCCGTACGCCAATCTTGTCCTCGACTGTTATAGCGACAAATGGCTCGACAGCTCGGTATGGCCCGATATGCCCAAATATCCCTACGAACGTTTTGATGACGTTGTGCTCGCTGTCTATCGCGGCGACATGAACAACGATTATAAATTTTCTTCGTTCAATATTCCCGGCCATGACAATCTGATTATATATGAAATGTTGTTGCGCGACTTTACCGGTGACGAAGGGAAGGCAAATGCGAACGGAACGATCAAACACGCTGCTGAAAAAATTCCTTATCTCAAAAGTCTCGGCGTAAATGCGGTCGAACTGATGCCCGTGATGGAATTCAACGGCAACAATTCGTGGGGTTACAATACAAATTTCTACATGGCTCTTGACAAGGCATACGGTTCGCCGACCGATCTCAAGAACTTTGTCGAAGCATGTCATAACAACGGAATCGCGGTTATTCTTGATATCGTTTTCAACCAGAGTGATGGACTCCATCCCTGGTACAAGATGTATCCTATTCAGTCAAATCCCTTCTACAATCAGAATGCGCCCCATGCCTACAGCGTACTCAACGACTGGAAGCAGGAAAATCCTCTTGTTCAGCAACAGTGGGCTGATGCTCTTCGTTATTGGATGACCGCTTATAACGTCGACGGCTTCCGTTTCGACCTCGTTAAAGGTCTCGGAACTTCTTACGGGTCAAACACCGACGCCTACAACAAAAGCCGCGTTGAAGTCATGACCCGGCTGAACGCAGTTATCAAAAGCGTAAAGCCTAACGGAATCCATATCAACGAAAATCTCGCCGGCGCACAGGAGGAAAACGAAATGGCTGCTGACGGTCAGCTGAACTGGGCTAATATAAACAATAATGCTTGCCAGTTCGCAATGGGTTATACTCAGGATTCGAACCTCAACCGCTTCTATTCTCCCAACGATGGCAGCCGCACATGGGGATCGACCGTTGCATACGCTGAAAGCCACGACGAGGAACGAATGGCCTATAAACAGAAAACATACGGCGCCGATGCGATCAAAAACAGTCATGCCGTCAGAATGAAACGTCTCGGTCAGGTTGCCGTGCAGATGCTTCTCCAGCCCGGACCCAAAATGATCTGGCAGTTCGGTGAACTCGGTGACGAGCAGACCACCAAGAATAGTGACGGTGGCAATAATACCGATCCGAAGGTCGTTCTCTGGAACAATCTCGATGATCCCGACCGTAAGGCTCTCCACGATACTTATCAGGCACTCTGTAACTTCCGAATCAAGAATCCCGATCTTTTCTCTAACAAGGCCGTTCTTACTCTAACCGGATTCAGCAATACGCTCGGTAACCGTATTATTCGTGTGACTAATGGTGACAAAGAGGTGATGGCATTCATCAATTCGGCTACCGGCGGAGTCAACAAGGGTGTCGGGGGGGCTTCGACAGTCCTGAATGCCAATAACTGTCAGTTGATCGCCGCGTCCGAAGGTTTCACCCCGACCCTGAACGGAACGTCAAATTCGGTCAATGTTTCGGTTCCCGCCAATGGTTTCGCGGTCTTTGCAACCACGAATACATCCGCCGTCGATGATATTGTCGTCGATGGGTCCGACAATGATGCTCCCGTTGAGTATTTCAACCTCCAGGGTATCAAAGTCGACGAACACTCCGCCGTCCCCGGTGTTTATATCCGTCGCCAGGGTTCGACCACAACCAAAGTGATTTTGAATTAATCAACTACCCGTAATACAAGCGACCGCCTCCGATTCACTCGAAGGCGGTCGCTTCGTTTAAGACTTTCTTTATTTCAAGATACCCGAAGAGGCACTTCCTGATACTGACGGTTCGTTGTCTCGTTTAATCTTTTTACCGAAGCCGAACGTATATGTGGCCGATAGCTGTATGAGAGCATGGCTGCGTCCGTCAAAAATCTTTTCATCAGTGTCATAAAATTCACTGTGCATCACCTGTCGGCTGCTCTGCCAGTTCCAGCGGGTGAAATTGATCGCATCGGCTCTGACGTTCCAGTTTGAGTTTGACCATCCGATTGTGATATACCAGTCGTTTTTAGACTTGCTCCATATTCCGTTCATGCATCCGTCTGCGCTTCCGCTGTCAGAAATATATGTGAAAGTGAAATTCCAGTCATTGAGGTAATATCTTACACGTGCATACCAGTTGATAAATGCATGATTTTTGTCGTATGGGATACCGTTGTGGTTCAAGAGTTGGCCAACCTTTCCGGAAAAGACGAGAGAACGATTTAGAAATCTTGCCGTTCCGGAAACTCCGTAACTTCCCTGGGCAAAACTACCCATCGGCTGCTTGATTGTACGAATGATTCCGGTCGCATTCGCTTCGTAATCGTATGCATATCGATTGCCTACAATCCACGCCCAGGCGTATGCGTTCAGACTGTAGTTGTTATTTGGAATCCACGTGTAATTCAAATCTATGTCATAGCTTTTGGAAGGAACGAGATTCGGGTTACCGGTGTAGCGCATCCAAGGCGTGGCTTGAATAATGTTGTCACTCTTGAAACTCGGAAGTGGTTGCCACGAACTATAATGAAATACGGTTGAGAAAGAGTGCTGTTGCTTCAAGGTGTATTGAAGCGACAGATCAAACCAGGGAGACGAGGGATTGTCCGTCATATCTTCAAATTTCAGACGGTCCCAGTCCCAGCCAAATCCGGTTGAACCGTTAAAACTGCCTGCGCTGATATTGTAGGTTGCGCCGATACCGATTCGGGTAGACTTCGCCCGGTCGAGTGATGACGCTGATCCGGTATAACGAGTTCGGTTATATTCATACGAACCTCTTACGAAACCTAACAGCTTGCCGTATCTACCAAAATCGTGATTGAATTTAAGATCGGCTTTCAGTTGATTGGTGTTGTCGGTCGCACCATTGAAAATTGGAGCGTATCCGTTTTCAGCATACAAACGGTTTTGCTCGGTATGTGAGTAAATATACGCGGGTTGGAATGTCAGGGTATTGTCTTTGGGTAAGACAAAGAAGTAATATCCGGAATAAGAAAGGAATTTAGAATTTTCCATCAGAGTTGAGGAATATTCCGATGTCGGAAAAACATCCCGCGAATATTCAACAATACCACTGCGTTCAGAATGTGGCGTGCGGTTCAGACTGCCGTTTATCTGGGTGGAAGCCTGGATTTTGTCGGAATTATAGGTGGCTTTTGCCGCTACAAAATATTGTTGACGACGTTCTTTGGAAGAAGTGGTATTCGAATGTCTTTCAAATTCTTTCAGTATGCCGTCGGACTGAGGAAGTTTGTAGGTTTCGGTCAGGTCGGAGCCGTAATGGTTGCTGGTCATTCCCCATCCTGAGCCCATAAGGTCGTAGGTCATCTTGTTGCGTTGAAACCTTATGTTTCCGAGAAACTGTTCTGAATAACTCAGTAAATTGGTATGATCAAAGAATTTTACATAACCGCCATATTCATACTGGGTCATTATATAGTTGACTACGTATGAATGGCCTTGTAGTCTCGGGTCTGAAGGGTATTCATAATATTCTACTTTTTTCACATCGGAAACTCGCATCGCCTTTAAATCATCAGTGGTTGCAGGCATGTAGTCGATAAAAACAGCGACAGGTTTGCCTGAATTGGTCTGAATTCCGTCCCCAAGAGTGACCTTGATCTGAGGGATGCCCATGTGGTCAATCAGGTCGACGCCTGATTGTGAGGCGTTTTTCTGGCGTGAAGTGGGAATATAGACAGTTCGGTCGGCATATAAGTGAGCGTTTTGCGCTTCGACGGTAACGGTTTCCAGTTGGAGTGCTTGTTCTGAGAGTTGGATCGAGCCTACATTGAATTTATTCCATAAATGATAGGCGGTCCTGTAACCCAGGCAGGAGACTTTGGCCAGGACCTTTTTGCGGTCGCAGGGAATGGAGAAGTGTCCGGAAGCATCGGTCATGCCGTAGGTCAGCACCGTAGAATCGGCCGGCGCGAGCAGCATCACCGTAGCCGCCGTGACCGGCTCGTTGTCCGAACCCATGACTTGACCTGTGAAGACATATTTTC
>CAYVXC010000062.1:9542-12061 GCA_964454925.1 uncultured Bacteroides sp. | reverse complement strand
GGACAAGGATCGTTACGACCTATCTGTGTGGCAGTGTTCTTAAACGGCATCCGCTGAGCCGGCTGATTCTGAGGAGCCGAAGCAGCCTTGCGTTGCGCGGCCTCCTGTTCACTCGGAAGAGTTGCCTTTGAAAGCTTGTACTCGTCGTTCGAGCGCTGACGGGGCATTGCGCGCTCCATCTGAGGCTGTGGCTGAGGCTTCGGTTGTTCTGCGCTCTCGTCTGTTGAGGGAGCGGGAGCCTGCGGAGGTGCGGGCTGGAAGTAAAGTTTACCACGCATGAGCGAAGCGGCCGTACGCTCGTTGAGGTTGGCAAGCATACGCTCGAAGAGGTGGAACGATTCCTGCTTGTAGATGACCAACGGGTCTTTCTGTTCGTAAGAAGCGTTACGGACCGACTGACGAAGGTCATCGAGCTCGCGCAGATGTTCTTTCCACAATTCGTCGATAGTCAGAAGAAGGAGTTTCTTCTGCCACTCTTTCACGATCGAGCGGCTGTCGGTTTTGAGAGCTTCCTCGAGATCGAAGAATATGCGATACATTCTCTTACCGTCGGTGAACACCAAGGCTCTTACTCCGGTCTGTCCGTCTTCGGTCAGCTGTTTGACAATCGGATTGACAATTTCGATTACAGCGGCACTTCGGCGGTCGAGATTCTGCATAGCGAGTGTATGAACCCTTTCTACACGATCGGTCAGGCTGAGCGTATCATAATCGGCAGCCGTGAAATCGGGCTCGATTGACAGAATCCTCATCAGTTCGAGTTTCAGATCCTCATATTGGTTGGCCTCGGGATAATGAGAAACAATATTTTCAATCGCGTCATAGATCGTGTTGGAAATGTCGATTCCGATTCGCTCACCTTTCAGGGCGTGATTGCGACGATGATAGATATAGGTACGCTGCTTGTTCATCACGTCGTCATAGTCAAGAAGGTGCTTACGGATACCGAAGTTGTTTTCTTCGACACGCTTCTGGGCCTTGGCGATAGAATTGGAAATCATCTTATGTTCGAGTACCTCACCCTCCTTGAATCCGAGGCGGTCAAGAAGCTTCATGACGGTGTCGCTGGCATACTGACGCATCAAGGGATCTTCGAACGAAACATAGAATACCGAGCTACCGGGGTCTCCCTGACGGCCGGCACGACCGCGAAGCTGATTGTCGACACGGCGCGATTCGTGACGTTCGGTACCGATAATCGCAAGACCACCGGCGGCTTTGACTTCGGGAGTCAGTTTGATGTCCGTACCACGGCCTGCCATGTTGGTTGCAATGGTCACGACACCGGGACGGCCCGCCTGAGCGACGATTTCAGCCTCTTTCTGGTGAAGTTTGGCATTCAGGACATTGTGAGGAATACGGCGCATGTCGAGCATTCGGCTCAGCAACTGTGAAATTTCAACCGAGGTCGTACCGACAAGTACCGGACGGCCCTGTTTGACCATCTTTTCGACTTCGTCGATAACGGCGGCATATTTTTCACGACGGGTGCGATAGACAAGGTCGTTATTGTCTACGCGCTGAATCGGGCGGTTGGTAGGAATCTGTACGACATCAAGTTTATAAATATCCCAGAACTCACCGGCTTCAGTTTCAGCCGTACCGGTCATACCGGCCAGTTTGTGATACATTCTGAAATAGTTCTGAAGGGTGATGGTGGCGAATGTCTGGGTTGCCGCTTCAACCTTAACGCCTTCCTTAGCCTCAATCGCCTGATGGAGACCGTCGCTGTAACGGCGACCTTCCATGATGCGGCCGGTCTGTTCGTCAACGATTTTGATCTTTCCGTCGTCGATCACATATTCGACGTCTTTTTCAAACATCGTGTATGCTTTCAGAAGCTGATTAACCGTGTGTACACGTTCGCTCTTTACGGCATAGTCGTCAAGGAGAGCCTGTTTTTTGTTCGCACGCTCTTCGGGATCTTCAATGTGCTCAAGTTCTGAAAGCTGCTCGGTGATATTGGGCAGAACGAAGAACTTGGGATCACCGATACGTGCCGACAGCGCGTCTGTACCCTTGTCGGTCAGTTCGACCGAACGGTTCTTTTCGTCGATGACGAAATAGAGGGGATCGGTCACGATGGGCATCTCGCGGGCATTGTCCTGGAGATAGTGGGCTTCGGTTGCTAACAGAGTGGTCTTGTTACCTTCCTGGCTGAGGAATTTGATGAGTGCGCCGTTCTTCGGCAGACCTTTGTGGGCGCGGAACAACAGAAGTGCTCCTTCTTTCTGTTCGGCTTTGTCTTCGCTCGCAAGTTTGGTCTTTGCTTCGGCCAGAATCTTGGTCACGAGTGCACGCTGGGCCTGAACGACTTTTTCAACGTCGGCTTTAAAGTCGTTGAAGTATTGGTCCTCTCCCTTGGGAACCGGACCCCTTTTTACTTGTATTTTTTATTAAATTGAGTTAAAATGCTTCTATGAAAAAATTATCAAGGTTACAAATCACTATTTTAATGTCAACTATCTTTATCGTAGTTGCCTATTGTATATTTGAAGGGTTACTTATTGCTTACTCTA
>CAYVXC010000062.1:0-9532 GCA_964454925.1 uncultured Bacteroides sp. | reverse complement strand
CTTTAAAGTCGTTGAAGTATTGGTCCTCTCCCTTGAGAACCGGGCCGGAAATGATCAGAGGCGTACGGGCGTCGTCGATAAGCACCGAGTCGACCTCGTCGACAATCGCATAATAGTGTTTGCGCTGAACCATGTCCTCGGGGTCCATGGCCATGTTGTCACGGAGGTAGTCGAAACCGAATTCATTATTGGTTCCGTATGTGATATCACAGTT
Source organism: uncultured Bacteroides sp. (assembly GCA_964454925.1). GTDB lineage: Bacteria > Bacteroidota > Bacteroidia > Bacteroidales > Muribaculaceae > CAG-873. The sequence goes on along the minus strand of CAYVXC010000062.1, from coordinate 9,318 downwards.
ATAGGCCGCACGGCGAGCCGGGGTATTAGGCTGGTGTTTGTCGATACAGTCGACCGTCGCGCCATGGAACATGTAAAGCGGGCCCATCCATTCCGAGTCACGTTTGGCAAGGTAGTCATTGACCGTGACAACATGAACACCCTTCTTGGCCAGTGAACGGAGGAAAACCGGAAGGGTAGCGACGAGAGTCTTACCTTCACCGGTAGCCATTTCAGCGATCTTGCCCTGGAAAAGGACCGTACCGCCCTTCATCTGAACGTCATAGTGGGTCATATCCCATTTTAGATCGTTACCTCCGGCTATCCAGTGGTTCTTCCAGATGGCCTTGTCTCCGTCAATCGTCACGAAATCACGGCCTTGAGCGGCGAGATCGCGGTCAAGCTGAGTCGCGGTGACAACCACTTCGTCGTTGTTGGCAAAACGTGAAGCGGTTTCGCGGACAGCCGCAAACACAACGGGGAGGTGTTTTTCGAGCTGCTCATCGAGGATGTCAAGGATTTTCTTTTCATGACGGTCGAGATCGTCCCAAAGCGGCTGACGTTCATCAATCGGAAGATCTTCGACTTTTTCACGGATCTCCGCGATGGCCTGATAGTCGGCCTCGGTCGACTTGGCGATTTCGGCGCGAACGTCGTCAATCTGTTTTCGGAGTTCGTCGTTGCTGAGCTCAGCCATTTTGGGTCTGAGCGCATTGATTTGGTCGACAATAGGCTGAAGCGCTTTCTGGTCGCGTGTAAACTTATTGCCGAACATTTTACTAAAGATGTCGGTTAATGACATTATTTATCTGTTTTTAAGTGTTTTAGCAAATTAGTGTGAAACCGAGATGCCGTAACAGCCGTTTTCACGGAATACAATCGTTTATCTTTGTGTTAAAAGATTTGACAAAGATAGAAATTTTTACTGAAATATCCGCTAATCAATCGCTTAAAAATTCGGTATGTTTCTTATGGTATATGTTTTAAGAACACGGTGAAACGGGTTACCGTTGACCGAGACTGACACGCGGTTTGTCCGCGCCGTTCGGCGACCGTATGTGAATCAGGCCACCGACAGTCGGGGCAATCGCCCTCGCGCTGACGGGCATTGCGATCCTCCGGGATTCCAGACCGGGCGCAGCTATCATGAAAGTAGCCGTTGCCGGAGCCAGAATCCGGACATCGTTCGTATGAACGTTAAGTCCGTTGTTATAATCGTCATTAAGCATCCAGCCCGGTTCGAGACGTATAATCACGTCTCCGGTATGTTCGAGGACCGTATTGTCACGAACTGCCTCGGCATCGGATGTAAGTATTTTTGCTGAAGTTATGTCGTCGATCGAGAATGCCTGATCGATACCACTCATCCTGACAAGGAATTCAGCTGCTTCGCGTCTGACATCGGCCATTTTAAGGCCGTTTTTCATAACCAGCCCCTCGTTCAGATAGAAATTACCGTCGTGATAGGCCGTTGTCCACTGTCCTTCTCCGTGGAGTGAAAGAAGGTGGAGATTGAGCAGCGACATGGCTTTTCGCGTGGAGAATTCACCGGTCGGAATCCTCCATTGGTCCTCATCGCGTCTACGGAGCGCCGCGGGAGGCGTCCCGGCGATATAGATAATCGTATTGTCACGTCCGACCGTCTTGTCAATCGTGGAAAACAAACTCGCAAGCGACTTGTCGAGTTTGAAATAACTGTCAAGCTGTTCAAGACGGTTTTCTGAGGTCTTGGTCCAGGTATAAGGCTGAAGTGTCAGTCCGATATTAAGCACGTCGGTTCCGTCGTGTTTCCCGAGGTCGAGTTCACGGATATAGCTCTCTGCCAGATTCGTAACCTCACGGTTTATGAACGGTGTGGAAGCGAATCTCACAAAGCGGTCGTCGGAACCGCGTGTAAAGGTGTGTCTGAACGGATACCGGGTCAGATGATCAGGCAGAATCCCGGCTTGAAGAATCTCCTTTCCCGGAGTCCACTGCATCGTATCGATACGGCTTCTGAGAGAGGACGTACGGTTGGCGGTAAGCGCCGGCGTCGGCATATCTCCGAAATAGGTCGACGAAGCCCAGTCTCCCGTTTCTTCGTTAAACCAAACAGCGCTATTGCCCGCGTGACCCGACATCAGCAGTGCCTGGGCGGAATTTGGAGCTATAGAATAAACATAAGTCGCTCCGGCGCCGTCAATGCGTGCTTCGTCAGCGAGAGTCGAAACTCGGAGAGAGGCCGGCGAGAGATTGACCGACGTATAATTTCCCAGCGTGCCATCGTCCTTAAAAATAGGTTCAAGACGTTTCGCGACCGGATCATATATGAATTCGCCGCTGATTCCGTTGACAGCGGGAGATGCACCGGTCATGAGCACGGCGGTCGACGATACCGCATCAAGATTAGTCCCGAAATCAACATTCTCAATCACGACCCCGTCACGGAGGAAACGATTGAAACCGTTGGCGCTGAGTTTGTCTTTCAGCAAATCGAGTGTTTCCTGTTTTAGACCGTCGACAACAATTCCGACAACAAGTTTCGGACGGCCTGCTCCGAGAGCAACCATCGTCACCATTGATGCCACGAGAGCCGTCACCAATCCCTGAGACCTAAGGATGGCGGTCGTTTTCGAAGCGTTTTTATGTTGTCTTTTTGTTGGTTTCATTCTATTTGTTGACAGAGTCGGGACTCTTCAAGGGATTTAATTGCAAAAACAATGCCGAAAAACTAAGACTGAGCAAGACGAGCGGAACAAATGCCGGATTCGGACTTTGGACTCCGACGAGCCAAACGATAAAGACGGCGGCGCAAGCTACTCCATTGGCCGCAAAATACCATTTAAGTATGTTCCACTTCGATGGAATCCACAAAAGCACAACCGGCATAAGTGCAATAGGATTTATCCACAGATAGTTCCAGTTTGGACTGGTGGCCTCATGGACCGAAATAAATATCAGGAATGTAAGCAGGAGGCCCGTCAGAGTGAGAATCGCATAAAAAACGGTGGCCGCAATTCTTGGATAACGACGTTTTTTCCTGACCGAGTATTCTCCGGCTATTCCGAGCACCAGAGCGATAACCCAAAAGATAAAAACAGGCGTCTGATACCACGGTGTAGGACCGAGAACACCATTGTCGACACTGACATCGTTTAAAACGTCGGTAGATGTTACGAGTGACGGACCATCAGGACCGCCGATTCGAGCACCGGCAATCTCGTCGTAAAGAATGACCGGTGCAAATGCCATTTCGTGTTGCGTAATTTCATAGTCAATGCCCGACCCGAGAGCCAGATCGATCCCGAACTGATACCAGGGATAGTTCCGGTGATAATAGGTCATGAAATCGCGAAATGATTTCAGATCAGGATTTTCAGCAATAACTTCGGGAGACTGAAGCCACAACGAATCACCGACCGCACGCTCAATAATAGCCAGAGGACGTGTCGCACAGTTGTCCTTCACATAATTATAACGGTACACACGGTTGCGGGGAATCATATTCTCCTCAACCAACGCCATCAGTTTCCGCTTTTGTTCGGCATTAAGATTAAGGGTCTGCTGTACGATCCTTCGTCCGTCGTTTATATATTCGCGTTTGAAAACATCCCAGGGGATAATGGCGATCGAATAGTCCGTTTCCCCTTTGACGAATCGATAGATAAAGCCGGGTGCATTGAAATTAAACATGCCCCAGTTGACCGAAATATCTGACGTCGGCGACTCGATTCTGAGCGCCGTATGTCCCTCAAGCTCATAAACCTCGTGACCAGGGAAAAACGTGATAAGCGATATTTTCAGATCGTCCGGATTGGTCCGAAACACATTCTGGGCTTTCCCTCCAAAAGCAATGACACATATTATCAACAACGTCACCACTCTCTGCAGAGACACACGGCCCGTACGTCCGGAGTCATCCGGTCGGAACTTGCGGGTTACCGAATTGAGAGTAAACATCGTGTTGATTATGAACTGAGCGTATTTAAATAATAAAACCCGCCGGACAGCGGGTTTCCTGGAGGTTCCTAGCAGATTCGAACTGCTGTAAACGGTTTTGCAGACCGGTGCCTAACCACTCGGCCAAGGAACCGTGCCGTGGTTTTCGAGTGCAAAGTTAAGTGTTTTTTTTGAATTTGACAAATATTTCCACCTATTTCTGATAAAACAGGCCCTGACATTGTCATCACAAACACTTTAACAATCTAATTTTCAAATCGTTCTCAGATATGCGGAAATACGTTCACATGCGTGTCCGTCGCCGTATGGGTTGATAGCCTTTCTCATCTTGTCGGCCTCTTCCGAGTCGGTCAGAAGCTTTGTCACGCTGTCAACGATAGTCTCATAATCAGTGCCGACAAGCTTCACGGTCCCGGCCGTGACAGCCTCGGGACGTTCGGTCGTATCACGCATGACGAGTACCGGCTTGCCAAGCCCCGGCGCCTCCTCCTGAATTCCTCCACTGTCAGTCAGGATTATCTCTGCTTTCTCCATCAGATAGACAAACGAGAGATATTCGAGTGGTTCGATGAAGAAGATGTTGTCAGGTGATTCATTAGTGTCGCCAAACACTTCGCGGATCGGGCGGCGCACATTCGGATTGAGGTGCATCGGGTAAACGAAGTCAACGTCGGGGAACCGGCGCCCGAGGTCTTTGATCGCACGGCAGATGTTCAGGAATCCATCGCCGAAGTTTTCACGACGGTGTCCGGTGATCAACACGAGACGACGTCCGTCTTTTGTGATTCGCGTCGGAGCATAGCCCATCTCCCCTAACCTTTTGTCGAGTTCAGCCGACATTTCGGGATTTGACTTAATCTTTTCAACAACCATCTGAAGCGCATCGATAACCGTGTTGCCGGTCACCGCAATCCGCGATGGATCGACGTTTTCTTTCAATAGATTCTCACAGCTCAGCTTTGTGGGAGCAAAATGGTGGCTCGCGATCCGTCCTGTTACTCGACGGTTCATCTCCTCGGGCCATGGCGACATGATGTTATTCGTCCTTAATCCCGCCTCAACGTGACCGACAGGTATCTGATGATAAAACGCAGCAAGTCCCGCCGCCATCGAGGTTGTCGTATCTCCGTGAACAAGAACGATGTCAGGACGCTCATGAGCGAAAACGTCGCGCATACCGGTCAGAATCCTGGTCGTGACATCCGTGAGGTCCTGATTCGCTTTCATTATGTCGAGATCAAAGTCGGGCTTTATTTCAAAAAGATCCAGGACCTGATCGAGCATCTGCCTATGTTGGCCGGTGACCACAACCGTGGTTTGAAAGTCATCGGGAAAGCAGAGCAGATGTTTCACCAGGGGGGCCATCTTGATCGCCTCGGGTCGCGTCCCGAAAACAAGCATTATTTTCTTCATCTAAATAAGAATACGTATCCGTGTTTAATTTCAGCTACAAAGTTACAAACAACCGCCGTCATTTCCAAATCATATGTTTTAGCAAGTAGAATATCTGCCCGGCCGTAACGAGTTAGCTACAACCGGGCAGAAAAATTATCTTAATAGAGTTGATCTTTCAATCAGTAGTATTCTGCAGCTACCGCCTCATATGCAGGGACTGCTACTGCTACAGTTTCAACAGCACAAGCTGACTCCACGTCTAGACCATCATAATCATAATCATCTCCATCATCTATACCAGGCGCATTTCCAGTTTGCGGCCTAATATCATTCAAAAAATCAGCTTTATCTTCTTGCGCGACAATGACAAGGCTTCCAGTGTGACCTTTTTTTGGTGAATTTGCTATTATTATAAAACTACCTTTTTCATAAGCTGCAGCTAATTCATTTCCCCAAAGGCCTTCCTTCACAAACTTATACCCTGCACTTGAGAGAGCCCTTTTTAAAGCATTCTGTCCGGATTGTCCCCATTCCGACTCTGTATGAAGAATGATAAATATTGCTCTTAACTTTGAGGATGGATTCCAATAATACTTACTTCCATAATTATTATAATCATATTCATATTCGGCTATTCTGTCTGAAAAAGTACAAGCCACCTGAATTTCGTATCTAAAGCCCTGTTTAGTAAGGTCACCAAAATCTACTGATGAGTCATAAAGGTAATTCTTGGGAGACTTTCCTTGCATGACAGAACTTGCAGTAGCTCCTACTTTTATAGTTCCAATGCCGTCGCCATTGATCATCTTAACCATTTCCGTGGCGACCTCATTAACATTAAAATAGTCTGTAGTTACATAACCATTATCCCAGCCTAAATTGATATCATAGAATTCTTCTTTACCTTTTTTGGTATAATCATTGGACAAAAGCACTACAGTTTTTCCTTCTTTAGCAAAATAACCGAACTTACCAAAAGGCTGAATATTCTCGTAATCTATTTTTCCTTCAATTTCTTCTCCTTTTTTATCCATTTTGATATATTCCTCATCCTTCTTATCTTTCTTCACAAGGAAATAATCATCATTACTAAAGATTATCTGATAATACTTGGGACGAATAATTATCTCGCCATTGAAATCGGCTACTCCGGTCGAACCTTCTTCATCCTCAAATATTATGAAATCTTCATTGTAATCTACCACATACATTATTTTTGATGCAAGTTTGGTCTCTTCCCCCTTCTCATTAAGCATATATACCCTATCATCTTTGCGTACGACTATATATCCATATCTGAACCGAGAGCTACTCAATTCGTATCCATCTTTAATCTTAAATTTAATTTTTCCGGATTTGTCAATAACCTTCCATTGAGTCTGATCGTTATCACGGTTACCTACAACAGCTAACCCTTCAGAATATGGTTTAATATAATCATACTCAGCCTTTCCAACAGTATTTCCTTTCGTATCGACAAATCCGCATTTTCCATCTGCGGTTTCAACGTTCAGAATACCATCTGAAAATCCCGGGGCACATTTCACAACTTCTGCACCCTGAATCGGTTTCAGCTCAAACTTTGTATTACCATCTTCGTCAACTAACGCTATGCGCTTTCCGGGAAATGTAACCGGGATGAGTCCTTCTTCCAAATAACCGACACTTTTTAAGTTCTCCAATCCTTTTACAAGTTCGGGCTTTTTACCACCTACCTTGTAAACAGAGTAGCCTTTCCCCTCCTCTACTGAGAACAGTCCATTGTATGCGGCTGTCGGCCTATTTTTAAACTCTGCATCGTAAACAAGCTCTCCATCTTCGTTTATCATACTCCACTTACCATCTCTTGATGTTGTAACCGGTACAAGATCGACATTTTCTATCTCTTTCGAAGATAGATCTGATGAACCACAAGCTGAAAGAATTGCTGGCAAAAGCGCAACTGTTGCCAAAGGAACAAATAATTTAAATAATTTCATGGCTTTTAAACCCGGCCGACGTCTCCCCTTATCGGCTCATTAGTGACTAAAAATATAGCGTAGGCGACTGTATCTGTTACCGTCTTACAAATAGAGGCTTCTCGCATTGCCCAATCAAAGTCAGACGGCAACGGAGAAGCCCTACGCTACTATATGCAATATGTGCTTCCGGTCATTCCTTACAGAATCAACCGTAAAGCTTTACTACATAGCCATGGGCATCTACCATTGCTCAATCCTTGACTTTGATTTGAAATTTTGCGAGAATTCCTATTTGCCAAGAATCAGCGCAGATAAACGCTATTTAAAAATAAACAACCGTTCTCATCATCATGATAACGCGATTAAGAGAACCGATTGACTTTTGCAAAGTTAATAAATTTTCTATGATTATCAGTATGCAGGCGAAAAGAAAATCATTTCACAAACAATTTGGTCATCAAAACTATTCGATATAATTATCTGTTCTAATGTAAAACGCACTCCAACTCTCGAATTTTTCAACATATCTTACTCACTGCCCCTTAATACTTTTTATTATGTCTATCATTGATTCATTGAAAGAAACTGCCGGTAATCTCGCTTCCAACCCCACAGTTAAATCGGCCATCGACTTCGTAAAAACCGACGAAGGCAAAAAGAAAATTAAAGAAACAACCGAAAAAGTCGAAGAATTTGTCGAAGAAAAAACCAACGGCAAAGGTATATTCGGATTCGGTAAAAAAGACTGAAATTCCTTTCCGCCTCGGTTTGATTTATCCGGGGCGGAAATTTTATTGTGTATGACAGCGTAAATTTGTGTTAAAAATACTTAACATAATTATCACACCGTTTGTAGTCCCAAAAAAATGTATTAACTTTGTATAACATGAGCCTGTGAAATGACGGCCTCATCTCAATCTTCAAACTCAATAATACATTATCTATTAAACATTTATCGCCTATCGTCTGATTTTACTCTAACTAATTAAATAAGTAAAATGCAAAATCTCAAAGAACTGACCGATGCACGGTTGGTGACTGCATTTGCCGAAGGTAATAATCAGGCATTTGATCTTCTACTCGAAAGACATCAGGAACGTGTCTTCAACTATATATTGAATATGGTGAAGGATACGGACCTCGCTAACGATATTTTTCAGGAAACCTTCGTTAAAGTCATCACCACCATCAAACAGGGTCGTTACAACGAAGACGGCAAGTTTAGCGCATGGATCGGCCGAATCGCCCACAATGCGGTCATCGACCATTTCCGTCAGGAAAAGGCCGAAAGTGCAATCTCCACCGATGAGACCGATTATGATATCCTTAACCGCCGCGAACTTTCCGAGGAAACCATCGAAGACGCGATCATCGACCGTTCTATCCGTCAGGACATCCGCGATTTGATCAAATCGTTGCCCGACGAACAACGTCAGGTGCTTGTCATGAGATACTACAACAATTTGTCTTTCAAAGAAATCGCCGACAAAACTGGCGTTAGTATCAATACTGCCCTCGGCAGAATGCGTTACGCCATTCTGAATCTTCGCCGCGTCGCGAAGAAAAACAACATTGTATTAACACGCTGAACAGCTATCGGTCACTGACGCCGATAGCTGACGAAACGTGCCAGTCCGTAAAGATACCGGCGAAAACCGGGCGAATACTGCAACACACGTTCAAACCATTTCATCCGGGGATTGATGAAGCGAACAGCTGCCCCCACATATATCATAGCGAACAATGTGCCGGGACCGACAACATCCCATTTCCAACAGCCGAAATAGTAATAACCACAGATAACGGCAATCACAACAAGAGTCACATCTATAATTATTTTCGAAACGGGAAATGACAGCTTGGTAACTCTCGTCAGAGCAATCGGCATTCCCTCACCGGGCATAGTTATCGACCCGCATCTGATTTCTGCGGCAATTCCGGCGGCAAGCACCGAGCATCCTCCTATCTGAGCCACGACTCGTTCCCAGATAGTATCGTAGGGTAAACCGGCCGTCAAAGTCATATTAATGTCGAGCAGAAATCCG
>CAYVXC010000061.1:9504-12079 GCA_964454925.1 uncultured Bacteroides sp. | reverse complement strand
AGTCGGAGTCTCCCAGATTCCCGAAATCATGGTTGACAACACGGACCGCAACCGCACTTCCCCGTTTGCTTTCACCGGCAACCGTTTCGAGTTCCGAGCCGTCGGGTCGTCGGCTAACTGTGCATCGGCTATGATCGCCCTTAATGCAGCGGTTGCCGACCAGCTCATGAAATTCAAAAAGGCGGTCGATGAGCGTCTTGCCGAGGGGATCGAACTGAAACAGGCTCTTTTGACCGAGATCAGACGGCTCATCAAGGAGAGCGCTCCGATTCACTTCGACGGAAACGGATACAGCGATGAGTGGAAGCTCGAAGCCGCCAAACGTGGTCTCGACTGCGAGACATGTCCTCCTAAAATATTCGACGCTTATCTGAGTGAATCGTCAGTCAAGATGTTTAAGGATACGGGGGTCTTCTCCCAAATCGAACTTGAGGCGCGTAACGAAGTGAAATGGGAGATGTACACCAAAAAGATTCAGATCGAGGCACGGGTCCTCGGCGATCTCGCGATCAACCACATCATTCCCGTTGCGACCCGCTACCAGTCGATGTTGGTTGACAATGTCGTCAAACTCAAGACAATCTTCACCGGCGAAAAAGCTGACAAAGTCATTGCTCACGATCTTGAAACGATTGAAAGGATCAGCGAACACATGACCGCCATCAAAACTGCCACCGACGAAATGGTCGAAGCCCGCAAGAAAGCGAACAGCGCGAATAAGGGCGAGCGCCAGAAAGCGCTTGACTATTTCGAAAATGTTGTGCCGTGTATGGATGTAATCCGGTATCATATCGACAAACTCGAACTGATGGTCGATAACGAAATGTGGCCCCTTCCTAAATATCGCGAACTTCTTTTCATCCGATAAGGTCTTGGAACAGATAAAACATGAGTGTGGCGTAGCGATGATTCGTCTACGCAAGCCGATCGAGTACTATAAAGAGAAATACGGGACCTATACCTGGGCACTCGACCGTCTCTACCTGCTGATGGAAAAACAGCATAACCGCGGTCAGGAAGCCGCCGGCATCGGAATCGTCAAACTCAAGGCCCGGCCGGGCCACGAGTACGTTTTTCGCGAAAGGGCTCTTGGCGTCAATGCCATCACCGAAATCTTCGATTCGGTCCACCGACAGTTGCCGTCTGATCTCAACAGTCTCTCTCCACTCGAAGTCGAGGAAGAAGTGCCGATGATAGGCGAGATTCTGATGGGTCACCTCCGATATTCAACCACCGGCAAGTCAGGGATGTCTTACGTCCATCCGTTTCTGAGAAGAAACAACTGGAGGTCGCGAAACCTTCTGATGTGCGGAAATTTCAATATGACCAATGTCGACAGGCTTTTTGATTCGGTTGTCGCTTCGGGACAGCATCCGCGCATCTATTCCGACACGATCGTGCTGCTCGAACAGCTCGGATATGCCCTCGATCATGAGCATCACCGTCTATATCGTGAGTTCCGGAACCGTTTCACGGGACTTGCACTCGGCGAAGCCATCGAGGACAATCTTGACGTGGCCCGGATGTTGTGTTCGGTAGCTCCGGAGTGGGACGGCGGGTTTGTCATCGTGGGAGCTACCGGTTCAGGCGATTCATTTGTGCTCAGGGATGCTCACGGAATCCGCCCGGCGTTCTATTATGCCGATGACGAGGTTGTAGTCGTCGCCTCTGAACGCCCGGTCATACAGACCGTGATGAATGTCTCGCGTAAGAAAGTCTCGGAGCTAATGCCCGGTCAGGCAATTATTGTCGGGAAACACGGCCAGTTCTCTGTCAAACGCATTCTCTCAGAGAAAGAAAACGCCCGTTGCTCGTTTGAGCGGATCTATTTTTCTCGCGGAAGCGACGCGGATATCTACCGCGAAAGAAAGTCCCTCGGTTATGAATTGGCGGGACCTCTTTCGAAGATGATTGATGAGGATTTCGATAATTCGGTCTTTTCTTTTATTCCAAATACGGCCGAAGTCGCGTTTATCGGCTTGGTTGAGGGGCTGCAGGAGCGGCTTGAGAAGAAGAAAGCTGACGAAATAGTGAAACTGTCAGCTAACGGAGAACTTTCGACTCAAAAAGTTACCGAGATTCTTAACCGCCGACTTAGAATCGAAAAGGTTGCCCTCAAGGATATCAAACTGAGGACCTTTATCGCCGAGGGAACTTCGCGGAACGATCTGGCCGCACATGTCTACGACGTGACATACGGTTGTATTCAGAACGGGATAGACACGCTCGTTGTCATCGACGATTCGATTGTCCGCGGAACCACTTTGAAACAGTCTATCCTGACGATGCTTGACCGCCTCCATCCGCGTCGGATCATCGTTGTCAGCTCGTCGCCCCAGGTGAGATACCTCGACTGCTATGGAATCGATATGAGCCGAATGAGCGAGTTTATAGCCTTCAAAGCCGCTGTCGGATTGCTGAAAGACCGCGGAATGGATAGAGTCCTTGAACAAGTTTACGAGGCATGTAAGGTTGAATTGGCCAAGCCCGAGGACCGGCGCGAGAACGCTGTCAAAGGAATATATGCGCCCTTCACCGATGAGGAAATTTCGGATAAGATGTCCGAGATGCTCGG
>CAYVXC010000061.1:3855-9404 GCA_964454925.1 uncultured Bacteroides sp. | reverse complement strand
TGGATGTAAGTATTGTGGATCGGATCAAAAGTGATCAGGTTCATTTTTGAGACATCGGGTTTACCGTCTTCTGCGAGATAGTCTTCACGACAGACAATGTTTACGATGTCAGCGATCAGATAGAATCCTGTCGGCGATTCATAGAGTTTCTCGGAAATTCGACATTCGAGGGTCATAGGGAAACATTCGAAAACAGGAGCGTCAACGTTTCCGGCGCGATGGGAAGTCCAACCGGTACGGCTCATTTTGTCGGGATTGTTTTTGGCACTTACAATTCCGACATAGTCCGCTGCAACCATCGTTTCGGCTGTCGCAAAAGCCACGGTGAATTCTCCGTTACGGTTAAGGTTTGCGGTCGTTGCATGATTACCGAGCGAAATCATTATCTGTTTCATGTCCCATTGGCCGCCCCATGCGACGTTCATAGCGTTGGCAGAACCGTCGGCGTTATAAGTTCCGAGGACAAGTACAGGCTGGGGGAGTACCCAGGCTTTAGGCTGAAAGTCTTTCATTTGTCAGAGTAAGTTTGGTTATGTGATATGTCGTGTTATACTAAGGTCAGTAGTTCATGGATTTGAGGGAGAAGGGGGCGGTCGCCCGAGTTGTCGATAACATAGGTGAGGGGGTGGGGGTGGTCGATGGTGATACGTTGGGAGTCGATGCGGGCCATCGCTTCTTCAGCCGTGATGCCATTGCGGGCAACGATGCGGGCGATGCGGACCGGCTCGGGCGCGGTGACTTCCCAGACGTCATCGACCATTTTGTTCATCCCGCTCTGATAGAGGATAGCAGTTTCGACGAAAAGTCGGTCGCCGTCAGATCGTGTACGCCATTCCTCGATATCGCGTAGGACGGCTCCGTGAACAATGGAATTTAGTCTTTTCAAGGCCTCGGCATCGGTAAATACGATCGATGCGAGACTTTTTCGGTCGATATTTCCTTGGGAGTCGACAACTCCGCCGCCAAAAGACTCAATGAGTTGTCGGCGTATGTCGGCCGAACGGTTCATCAGACTTTTTGCACGCGAATCCGAGTCGTAGACTTCATAACCCATCGCAGCGAGTATTCGGGATACAACGGATTTGCCGGCGCCGATGCCACCGGTAATAGCAGTCAGACGTGGTTTGGTCATAGGGATGATGGAGGATTAATCTTCGTCGCGGAGAATTTCAGCTAGGTAGAAGACACTATCTGACGAAAGGAAAACGTTATCGTTGGGGTGGAGGAGCCGGATCGCGATTTTATCGGATGTCAACGATCCCTTCAACGACCGGTAGTCGGCAACCACTGTCAGGTCAGGGCGCATTTCGGGCGAGGAAGCCGGGACGAGATAATCGACGCGGACCGTCGGAGGATTGGGTATGATTTTGATGTTCGGAGGGGTGTTTATCGTAACGATAGGTACTTCTTCCGACCGATAGACGAGTTGTTCGATATTGACGTGGATATCGACGCTGTCGGGGACAGCTCTTACGCCCGCGGGGGTGACTACACGTGTCCGATAGGTGAAACTCTCTTTCGCATCTTTTATGTCGAACGGTTCGGTGGTAACGTAGGAAGCGTTCAGCCGTTCGCGAATAGCTGAATATAGCTTGACTGTCGGAGGATTTACTTCGGGCTGTCCCATCAGACGAGCCGTGAGTACAGGTTTGATCGAGCAATCGGGTCTAACCGGGACTGAGCGGCCCGGCAGAGTAGTGAACTGAATATATATAGAATCAAGATCCATCCGCTGAATCCTGACCTCGCTTCCGAGCAGGTTCTGGATGTTGGTCGTCAATTGGGATTCCGATAGTCCTACAGAATTCCCGGATCTGTATTTCGGGAAGTCGATTTCGAGAACCGGGTCGCTTCCAAGCTGATATTTGACAAGCTGGGTGCCGCGGCCACTGACATTCAGATAGATTTTTGAGGGTATGCGCGAAATGAATGTCACCGAGTCGGGCACGTTGACGATTTTGATTTCGCACGTCAGATTACGTTGAAGATCCTCATTAAGCGACTTTATCAGCCAAAGAATAGCGGAAATGAACAGAAACACCAGAAAAACCACGGTCTGGCGGCCGAGGCTTTTACTGATGATCTGGCGGATGTGTCCGAGGATTCCGGACACCGGATTATCTTTTTTTTCGTCCTTGGGATCGGGTTCGTTGATGAAGTCGCTCATTGAGGGCGTCGGGTTTGCGGGAGTTTATTTGTTCTGTTGTTGCTGGCTGGCTTCAGCAGCATCATCGGCAGCTTTGTAGACCATGTTTTTGTCCACACGGACTTTGACATTGGTGTCGATTTCAACCATGAAGTAAGTATCTTTCACTTCGCGGATTTTTCCGTAGATTCCACCGGCAGTGATGACGGTATCGCCTTTCTGCATCGAAGCGCGTTCCTCGCGGATTTTTTTCTGACGTTTCTGCTGAGGACGGATCATGAAGAAATAGAAAATGGCGATCAAAGCGACAATCATGATGATCGAAGACATGGGATTACCCTGCTGAGCAGCGGGTGCGCCATCGAGAAGAATTGTGTTAAGTTCCATAACTTTAAATGATGGTGTTTATTAGATGGTTAAAATTTATTTTACGATTATGTTTTCGTCTTTGAGATAGTTGACAACGTTATAGAGGATTCCGTTGATGAACTGACCGCTCTTGGGTGACGAATAGGAATTGGCGATGTCGATATATTCGTTGAAAGTCACAGGCAGGGGAATGTTGGGATAGCCGATTATTTCGGCGATAGCGACTATCATGATGACAATGTCCATAAACGCCAGACGGTCGGTGTCCCAGTTGGAGGCATTGATGAATTTGTCGATATAACTTCTGTATTTTTCGCGATTGGCAACCGATTTTTCGAATAGTTCGGCACCGAAAGAGGCATCTTCGTCATCCTTGAATTTTGGAAGGAATGAAACCGGTTCGCCGGGGTGGGAACCGGCGCGGCGGATAGTCTTGAGGACGAAGGTACCCATGATAGGCAGATCGTCGTTCCAATAGACCGACATGTCTTCCAAGGCTTCATTGAGTTCGTCGGAGGTCAGGACGATATCTTTCATGACCTTTCTCCAGAAATCACAGTCTTTTTCCCAATCGGTGTCGGGCGCGTCCATATAGCTCTTATAGAGAGCTGATGCAGTGATCGAATCGAGCAACGAGCCGAGAAGGGTTATGTCGGTGTTCCAGTTGATAGCGCGGTCTTTGGTGAGTTCGGCCAAAGCTTCGGAATCGGCGAGTGCCTTGGCGAAACTGTTGTCAACAAATCTCATGTTCGGATTCAGATCCTGAGAAGTAGCCAGGAATTTTGTCTTGGCTGTTTCGATTCGGCGTTCCTGCTCTTTCGTCAGTTCAACAATCAGAACAAACATCGAGAGATAGAGCTCGTATGCTTTGTCAAGCGCCTTATCAAGATTCTTGAGCGCGTTGAAATAGCCTGACCGCGCGTCTTCGTATGATTTGATTGTCGCGATTACTTTGGCAACTGCCATCTTCATGCCGATAGCGGTGTAACCGGGAATGGTGCGGAAGGCCTCTGTCAGTTTAGGGTCGTTGGCAATGATGGTCTCGAAGATAACGGACCAGAGAGTAACTTCGGTGGAAAGGTCGATTTTCCGTTTACGCTTGTATTCGGTGAAGATATTGGAGGACGCGATCCGGTCGTGAAGTTGTTGGATTGCCGGACTGAGTTTATCGATATTGTGGGTCGCCTTGAACATCAGGTCACGGATGTTCATATCTTTCGAAAGGGCGTTTCCGAGCATCGAAGCCTCCAGTTTTGGATCGATTGCGTAACGGCTGACTTTATTGATATTTTCGGAAGAGTGACCGGTCAGCTCGAGCAGAAGCATCAACAAATCAACGTAGGCCGTGTGGGCGAATTTTTTGTCAGACGATGACAGATCCGGATCAGTGTCGATCTTAAATTCTGTTCGAGTCAAAAGATAAGAATAGAGTAGTTGGACTACTTTAGTTCGAATTAAAATTCTGTTTACCATATCTCTATATGCTTACGTTGATGTTGTTGTAATTATTCTGAAAGGCAACTTGAATCGAAGAAACAATCAAGTTGCCTTTCAGTGTGCAAAATTACGAAAAGTTTTCGTTTTATTCGAACTTTCGCGGTTCAAAATAGAGTGTGCAGGATTTATTCTTTAGCATCGGATTCCGGCTCTTCAGCCGGAGACCCCTGGTGATCATCCACGGTCGGTGCATCCTGAACAGCTTCGGCCGTCTCAGGTTTCCAATGATTCCAACCCTGGGCCGACAGCGGGATTTCACTTTCACCGTCGCGGGTGATCATGGCCATTCCCAGTTCCGGTTTGGTTATGTAGCCTATCACCTTCACGCCTTTGAGTTTCTCGACCTTGTCGTGGTCGGCCAGCGGAACGGTGAAAAGCAATTCATAGTCTTCGCCGCCGTTAAGAGCCGCCGTAACAAGATTCATATTCAGTTCCTCAGCCATCAAAGCCGTCTGATAGTCGATCGGAATTCGATCCTCGTAGATGCGGCAGCCAGTATCGGAGGCCTTGCAGATGTGCATCAGTTCAGACGAAAGGCCGTCGCTTATGTCCATCATCGAAGTCGGTTTGATTCCGGCTTCCTTAAGCTCGGCGATGATGTCTTTGCGGGCCTCGGGTTTCAGCTGACGTTCGATAAGGTATTCCTTTCCGCTGAAATCGGGAACAAAGTCACGCTGACCGTGGCCGGCTACTTTTTCGCGTTCGAGAAGCTGCAGACCCATATAGGCTGAGCCAAGGTCTCCGCTGACACAGATGAGATCGGTCGGTTTTGCTCCGTCGCGAGTAACCACGTCTTTTTCGTCGGCGTCGCCGAGGGCGGTGATTGAAATAACCAGACCCGAACGCGAAGAAGTCGTATCGCCTCCAACGAGATCGACGCCATAGATTTCACACGCCAGCTTGATACCGTCGTAAAGTGCTTCGAGATGTTCGACTGTGAATCGTTGGGAAACGGCGAGCGAGACGGTGATTTGGCGCGGAGTTCCGTTCATGGCGTAGATGTCGGAGAAGTTGACCACCGCGGCCTTGTAACCAAGGTGTTTGAGCGGAACGTATGTAAGGTCGAAATGGATGCCTTCGACGAGAAGATCGGTTGAGACCAGCACACGGTTACCGTCTTTCGAATAATCGAGGATGGCAGCATCGTCACCGACACCGCGAAGGGTAGAGGAGTTTTTATTGGAAAGATCCCGGGTCAGGCGGTCAATAAGGCCGAACTCACCCAGTTCAGCTATTTCGGTTTGTTTTTCAGACATGGAAGTAGTTTTATGTTAGAGGGGTTAGAATAACAGGTGAGTAGGGCGAAACCACGCCTGCTCACCTGTTAGAACGTATCCGGAGCCGGATTTGTTGGACCCTTAATTTATATTCTCGCTACGAGTTCGCTTACAAGACCGACCACTTTAGGCTGAGCTTTGACAGCGGCCTGCTGGACTTCCTCATGGCTCGGGACATCGGTGATATCTTTTCCGCCAAGGTCGGTGATGACGGACAACCCGAATACTTTCATACCTCCGTGTTTGGCAACGATCACTTC
>CAYVXC010000061.1:2623-3755 GCA_964454925.1 uncultured Bacteroides sp. | reverse complement strand
TTCTCGGGGAAGAGATTGATATGGTCGGTGATGATCATTACGTCGCCGACAACGAATTCCTTGTTCATGCCGCCTGCAGCGTTCGAGACGATGAGTGTTTCGATTCCAAGCTGACGCATGACGCGGACGGGGAAGGTGACCTGCTTCATGTCGTAGCCTTCGTAGTAGTGGAAGCGACCCGACATCGCCATTACTCTCTTACCGCCGAGAGTTCCGATAATCAGCATTCCGCTGTGACCTTCGACGGTCGAAACAGGGAAGTTGGGAATTGCCTCATATTTGATGACTTGTTTGTCGGTGATTTCGTCGCCTAACGGACCGAGACCTGTACCAAGGATGATACCGAGACGAGGCATTTCGCCTTCAACTTTTGAGCGTATAAATTCTGCAGTTTCTTTTATTTTGTTCAGCATGGTGGTTGGTATAGTGTTAGAATAAAGTTAGTTCTATATTTATCCACAGAGATAATTCTTGATCAGAATATCTTGTTGTTCAAGAATTTGTTGAGCGAAGCTTCGAACTTTCCATTAGAATTGTTGATGAATTCAACTCTGATCGGAATGAAGAAGATATAGGGTTTGAGGTCAGTCGGAAAATAGGGATTGTTCAGCAATCTCACGGCGTCTTTTTCCGTAGTCATTATGTATCGTCGACCTTTAGGCATAGAGTGGAAACGGTCGCGGATGAGATCCATGTCCTTACGTGTGTATGCATGATGGTCGGGAAAGACATTGACCTTTACTCTGGGTTTGAAACTTTTCAGATATTTGACAAACGGACGTGGATTGCCGATGCCTGAGAGCGCGAGAAGCACCGTGTCTTGTCCGAGCTGGTCGAGGCGAGGAATCTGATCCTTCTCAACTTCGTCATGAAATACCGGTCGCGGAATGTCATAGCGGTATCGCGAAAAGAACAAATCCTGGGCCGGAATCAGGTCGACATCCTTGGCGAAGATACTGTAGTCAAGGGCTTTCAGATTTCCGGGGCATTTCGTAGCCACTACAATATCGGCGCGATGGACTGATTTTGGCGATTCACGAAGCCGTCCGAGAGGCATGATTTTGTCGAGGAAGAATGGATGACCAAACTCAGTGAGCAGAACCGATACCTTCGGTTTTACATATCGGTGCTG
>CAYVXC010000061.1:0-2523 GCA_964454925.1 uncultured Bacteroides sp. | reverse complement strand
ATAACCGGAATCTTAAATTCCCGCTCTTTCAGGAAAATTCCCCAGTCGAACATCTTATTCCGCACGCCGACTCCGAACCCGTAGAGTTTTGACAACGGGAGCAGAATGATTTTCTCTATGACTGATTTGGCCGACATGGTGGAGAATTTTATTCGGAGTGTCAGTTCAGTTCAATATCTTCCATTTTTGCCTGGACGGTGGACATGGACTTAATTCGATTTAGAATCCTGAATACTTTCCTAATTTCTTCAGGTGTCTGACCGAAAACGTTTGCCATCTGTTTGATATTGTCCGGGGTGAAGGCACTGATAGAGCCATCGTTAAGGCCTTTGACTATAGCTTCAAGAGGGGATTCCTGGACGAGTGGGTAGCTGATGATGTCATATCGCGGGTCTAACGAAACTACTCTCGAAATTGAATTGAGTGTAGCGGACAGACCTCCGATTTCGTCAACCAATCCTATTGCTTTGGCTTTTCCGCCAGTCCATACACGGCCTTGGCCGATTGAATCAACTTGAGCGGCGGTCAGATGGCGTCCCTTGGCCACACGTTCGACAAACAGTTTGTAACCGTTGACGACGTAGGCTTCGAGCGCCTGATGCTGGGCGGGAGTGAGAGGTGCGTCGATTGACGGAAACGAAGCGTTCGGATTTGTCGATACATCGTTGAAAGTGATTCCCAGTTTGTCGTTAAGAAGCTCTTTGGCGTATGGGATAATACCAAATATCCCGATTGAACCGGTGAGAGTCGAGCGATCAGCGAAAATTTTGTCAGCTCCCGACGAAATGTAATATCCTCCCGAGGCGGCGGCGCCACCCATTGAGACATAGAAGGGTTTGCCGGTGGTCTTGAAGTTTTCGAGAGCCGCCCAGATCTGTTCGGATGCAAATGCGCTGCCACCTTCCGAATTAACACGTAAAACGAGTGCTTTCACGTTTTCGTTTTCTGCCATTCGGTTTATGATTTCAACATAGCGGTCCCCTGCTACGCCGCTTCCCGAATCTACGATGTCACCGACTGCATAGAGGAGAGCGATGTGAGGGCGCTTTTCGACCATTTCGTCATAGGTCGCAAAACGTTTTTGTGAGTTCAGATAGGCTTTCGGAGTGATGCGGCGGGTTTCGAACCGGTCATAATCGTCTCCGTCCTGTCTGAGCGCAAGTTCGCTGGGTCGGCGATAGTTGCTCGAGGTGATGAAATGTTCGTTGACAAGAGAATCGGGAGTGCTTTTGAAAAGTGTCAGATTCGTTGCCATCGAGTCAAGAGCCGCATTTGTGAAATTCGCTCCGCGTTCATTCAAATTGCCTGTTACGGTAGTGAGATATCCGTTCCAGAGAGAGTCAAGCAACTCTGTGTACTGGAGGCGATTTGGTTCGCTCATTTCGGTAAGGATAAGTGGCTCGACCGCGCTTTTGTAGGTTCCAACCTTCAGAACTTGAATCTCGATGCCGAGTTTGTCAAGCGCTACTTTTATGAAGGGAACA
Organism: uncultured Bacteroides sp.; assembly: GCA_964454925.1. GTDB lineage: Bacteria > Bacteroidota > Bacteroidia > Bacteroidales > Muribaculaceae > CAG-873. Next base: position 1,039 of record CAYVXC010000061.1, on the reverse strand, counting down.
GTCAGCGTCATTCCGCGGAAGTCAATGAAACCGGCCGGGTTGAGAGTGACGTAGTCGGCAACCGAAGCAAGATAGAAGTCGCCCTGAGTCATGGCGTCGGCGTAAGCATGCACTTTTTTGCCCGAGAGCTTGAAATCCTTGAGAGCTTCCATTATTTCCTCTCTCATTGCCTGGGACATGACGGACGTTCCAAGATTCATGAATATAGCATCAATACGCGGATCTTCTTTCGCACTCTTAATCGAGAACAGAATTTCTTCGAATGTGGGTGTTTCACTCTGTCCCTGTTCGATGATTAGGTCGGCGATATTCATATTGTCTGCGCGGTCCTTGATTTCTCCACTCAGATCGAGATAAAGGAATGAATTGGCCGGAATCTCAGACTCAGAAGAGAATCCGATCCATGAAAACACGGCGATAACTGCAATAAGGCCCAACAAGACTATTGACAGCCAGATTGCTGCCATCGAACCAAGCAGGACTGTAAAAAAATTCTTTAACATATAGCGACCCGGATTCTGCCGAGCTAAGAGACTAATGGTGAATATACAACAATAACGGAAACATTGACAAGACCTGTTTCAGAAACAATTCCCGCCGTGTTCCTCTATTTCCCCACAAAGTTAATAAAACAAATTAACTTTTCAAAATACAGTCCCTTGAATTTTGCTATTTTTTCATCATTACACGGGCCATGGCACGGCGGTCGTCGCGTTCTTTGATTGACTGGCGTTTGTCAAATTCTTTTTTACCACGTCCGATTCCTATAACCAGTTTCGCATATCCTTTCTGGCTGATAAATAGTCTCAACGGTACGATAGTGTTTCCCGGTTCTTTGTTTGCTTTTTCGAGTTTATCGATTTCGCGGCGGTTCAATAATAATTTTCTATCGCGGCGTTCAGCGTGATTGTTGTATGTGCCATAAAAATATTCGGCGATATACATGTTCTTCACCCAGTCTTCGCCGTTGTGAACATAGCAGAAAGTATCGACCAGACTGGCTTTACCAAGTCGGATTGATTTGATCTCGGTTCCGGTC
>CAYVXC010000060.1:0-12291 GCA_964454925.1 uncultured Bacteroides sp. | reverse complement strand
GCGAATGTTACGTAACGGTCGACGGCCACGAAGCCGACCTCGACCTGGGTCACTATGAACGCTTCACCGACATCCACACCACCCGGGCCAACAACATCACCTCGGGACGCGTTTTCCAGAGCGTCATCAAGAAAGAACGCGAGGGTGTCTATCTCGGAAAGACGGTCCAGATTATCCCCCACATCACCGACGAAATCAAACGCAATGTCAAAGCACTCGGAAACACAGGCAAATTTGACTTCGTCATCACCGAAATCGGCGGCACGGTCGGCGACATCGAGTCTCTTCCTTTTCTCGAAGCCGTCCGTCAGCTGAGATGGGAGCTGGGCCAGAACGCCGTTTGTATCCATCTGACATACGTTCCCTATCTCCACGCGGCCAAAGAACTCAAGACCAAACCGACCCAGCACTCGGTCAAACAACTCCAGCAGCTCGGAATTCAACCCGACATCCTTATTCTCCGGACCGAAAAGGATATCCCCGCCGACATGCGCCGCAAGATCGCCCAGTTCTGTAACGTTCAGCCCGACGCGGTCATCCAGTCGATCGACCTGCCAACGATCTATCGTGTGCCGGTGGCGATGCACGAGCAACATCTCGACGAAATCGTCCTCAAAAAGACAGGTGTTCCCGTCAATGCTTTCCCCGAAATGGGTCCGTGGATGAACTTCCTCGAAAAGATGGAAAAAGCCGGCGAGACGGTCACCATCGGTCTTGTCGGAAAATATGTCGAACTTCAGGACGCCTACAAATCAATCAGCGAGGCTCTTTTCCAAGCCGCCACATACAACGACCACAAACTCAATCTGGTCTACGTTCACTCCGAGAAACTGACCGACGAAAACGTCGAGGAACGGCTTTCGGGCATGGACGGGGTCATCATCGCCCCCGGATTCGGTTCGCGCGGAATCGAAGGCAAGTTCGTTGCCCTCAAATGGCTTCGCGAACACGACGTCCCGACATTCGGAATCTGTCTCGGAATGCAGTGCATGGTCATTGAGTTCGGCCGCAATGTCCTCGGACTCACCGACGCCAACTCGACCGAGATGAACCCCAACACCCCCCACAACGTCATCGACCTGATGGAGGACCAGAAGAGCATCACCGACAAGGGCGGAACAATGCGCCTCGGTGCCTACCGCTGTCAGCTCGCCGAGGGTTCACGGGTCGCCGAAGCCTACGGTGCGACCGAAGTCGCCGAACGCCACCGCCACCGTTTCGAATTCAACGACTCGTTCAAGAATCAATATGAGGCCGGCGGAATGAAATGTGTCGGACTCAATCCCGAAACCGGACTGGTCGAAGTGGTCGAGATTCCCGAAAAACGCTGGTTCATCGGAACTCAGTATCATCCCGAGTATCAGTCGACGGTCCTTCATCCGAACCCGATATTCATGTCGTTCGTCCGCGCCGCCATCGACTACAAGGCCGAACGCGCCCTCGACTCGACTCCCGACCTCGAAAAGAAATAACGACCGACCCGGTCAACCAATCATCCAATAACGAATTATCACATTTTTCTCTTTAAAAACCTGATCAAAAGGAATGGATAAAAATACAATCTTCGGTATGCTCCTCATGGGCCTTGTGCTTTTCGGTTTCATGTATTGCAACCGTCCCGACCCTAACGCGCAACAACAGGACGCAACCGAACAGAGCGCCGACAATACCTCGGCCGCCGACAATCAGGCGACAGCCGGCGGCGCTTCGCTACTCACCGACGCCTACCGACAGACCCTTTCCGCCGAAGTCAGACAATTTGGCGAAGCTTCGGGCGACGCCTACACCCTTAAGACAGCCAACGTCGACCTTACAGTCGCCGCTGACTCTGTCTTGACCGGCACGGTCAACGTGGTCGGCAAGCCGGTATCTGTCAGCGCCGCTTTCATGCCCGGCGACACGACCGTCACCGCCACTCAACGCGACGCCGTTGCCCGTATCCTCGAATCGACCTTCGCCACGCGCCGCGCGTTTGGCCCGATGGCTAAATTCATGGATGCATCTCCCGCCGCCCCCGTCACCATCAAGAACGACCGCATCGCTGTTACCTTCAACCCGACGGGCGGTATGATCAGCGACGTTGTCCTTCTGAAATACAAGACCGAAGTCGGTGCTGAACCGGCCGATATCCATCTCCTGTCGCCCTCGACCTCGGCCTATGGTTTCACCTTCTCGACCGGTACCCAGACTCTCGAGACCAAAGACCTGGTCTTCACTCCGTCGGTCAACGCCGACTCGACCACCGTCACCATGACTCTCGCCGTCGATAAGGACACCGAGATGGCGTTTGTCTACGAACTGATGCCTGAGGAATATATCGTCAAGATGTCGGTCGTTCAGAAAAACATGCAGACCGTCATTCCCGCTAACCGCACGACCGCCGATTTCACCTGGTGGTACAAGATGATGCGTAACGAAAAGGGCCGCACCTTCGAGGAACAGAAGTCAGCCATCTACTACAAGATGGTCGACGACAATCCCGAAGATCTGAGCGCAAATTCGAGCGACCGGGAATCACTGAAAGGCGCTATCAAATGGGTAGCGTTCAAGAACCAGTTCTTCTCGGCTGTCATCATCCCCGACGGCTCCTTCAACACCGCCGACCTCAACAGCGAACCGATCAAGGACAGCCAGACCGAACTGAAAGCCCTCGACATGAAGGCCACCCTCGACTATTCCTCGTCGAAGGAACAGCCCTTCGCATGTAATTTCTACTTCGGTCCCAACAGCTATCCCGGTCTGGGCGACGTCGACGATATCCTGGCGGCTCAGGACGGCGACGAAAGTCTGAAACTCAACAAACTCGTCCCGCTCGGATGGGGCATCTTCGGTTGGATCAACCGCTTTGTCATCATTCCCGTCTTCAACTTCCTCGGTTCGTTTGGATGGAACTATGGCATCATCATCCTTCTGCTCACGATTTTCATCAAGATTATCCTCTTCCCGCTCACCTACAAGAGCTATATGAGCCAGGCCAAGATGCGCTGTCTCCAACCCGAAATCAAGGAAATCAACGAGAAATATCCTAACAAGGAAGATGCCCTGAAACGCCAGCAGGAAACCATGAAGCTCTACTCGCGCGCGGGTGCAAGTCCGTTCTCGGGCTGTCTCCCGATGCTGCTCCAGATGCCTATCCTGATCGCGATGTTCTCGTTCTTCCCCTCGGCAATCGAGCTCCGCGGCCAGTCGTTCCTCTGGGTCCACGACCTTTCGGCTCCCGACTATATCTGCACTCTGCCTTTCACCATTCCGTTCTATGGCAACAAGGTCAGTCTGTTCTGTCTTCTGATGACGGTGACCAACATCATCTATACCCGTCAGATGTCACAGAGCCAGATGAACACCGGCGGACCGAGCATGAAATGGATGACCTATCTCATGCCCATCATGTTCCTGTTCTTCTTCAATGACTACGCCGCCGGTCTGAGCTACTACTACTTCCTGTCGTTGCTCATCACCATCGTCCAGACTCTTCTTTTCCGTCACTTCATCGACGAAAAGAAAGTCCGCGACCAGATGCTTGCCAACGCCAAAAAACCGCGTAAGAAAAAAGGATTCATGGCCCGCCTCGAAGCCGCCCAGAAGCGTCAGGAAGCCATGATGCGCGAACAGGCCAAGCGCAACCGCCGATAACCGGCCGGTCAAAACACGAAAAATTTTAACCAATCAATTTTAACCTTATGAAATCCAATCTGTTTTTAGGACTGCTTCTCGCGTCTTCCATGACAGCGGCAGCGGCTAATACCGACATCCAGGGTGTCAGCTTCCAGGTTGACACAATCTCACATTATAAAATTGGCCCGGGGCTGACCCAGTCCCACCTGGTGTTCAAGACGTCGTCGAGAACGTTCCATGCGTTCCTGACCGACATGTATGTTCCCGAGGCCGAAGGTCTGCGCGTCAAGGTCGATGTCGGCCGCGACTCGTGTAACACCGCCGAGGCCATCACCTCGATCGCGAAGCGCAAGACCAACGAATCGACCCAGTATCTTGCCGGCATCAACGGCGACTTCTTCATCACTTCGTCGTTTGCCAATCAGCACGAGTTCAAGAACGCCATCCTCGGCTATCCCAACATGTCGTGTGCGACCGAAGGCAAACTTGTAGCTCCCGACATGATTGACATTACCTCGCGCGAAAACGCTCTGATCATCGGTAGCGAAGGAATGTGGATCGACGCCACCGACATAAAATATCGCGTCCTTAACAACGCCGGTGACACCGTGGTCGACGCAAAGGCCATGAACTATCCGCGTCGCGACGAAGAAATGGTGGTCTACAACTCCTACATGGGTAAATACACCAAGACTTCGCCCCAGGGCCGTGAAATCGTTCTCCGCCCGGCCGAAGGCGCGACCTGGAAATTCAATAAATCAATCAAATTTATTGTCGACGGCGACTGGCACGCCGGTCAGTCTGTCATTCCCGAAGACGGGCTCGTGATTTCGTGTGGACCGAAATATAAAAACGAATTTATCGACGGTCTCAAGAAAGGCGACATCGTGAAACTCAAACTCGTTGTCCAGCTTCCCGCTTTCGGCAAACTCAAACCCGATATTCAGGAAATATGTGGCGGCGATGTACGTATTCTTAAAGAGAACGTCACCACCACCGAAGCTATCCGCTGGATCAACACTCCGTCGGCCAAATATTCGCGTTCGCTCGTAGGTTACAGCAAAGATCGTGACCACGTGGTGACCTGTGCTATCGATGCATCTTCGGTTTCGTCGGGCGTCACCTATTATGAAGCCGCCGACGTGATGCGCTTCCTCGGATGCTGGGATGCCCTCGACCTCGACGGTGGTGGCTCGACAGCCATCTGGACTCAGTCTCACGGAATCATGAACAATCTCCGCGACGGATCCGAACGTGCCGTCGGAAACGGAATTTTCTTTGTCCTCGACCGCCCCGCTTCAAAAGAAGTGAAATCGATCCGCTTCGCCGACTGGCGTCAGACTCTCCCCCAATATGGTCTCTATCGCCCGGTTATCTATGGCTACAACGAATATGGCCAGCTGGTAGACACCGACATCAAGGACTTCACTCTCGAAGCTCCCGCCGAACTCGGAACTGTTGACGGCAGCGCGCTCCTTGCGTCGGGTTCAGGCACCCATAACCTGACCGCCCGTCTCGGTAATATGACCGCTGAAATCGCTGTGACTGTCGACAACAGTTTCCCCGCAAAACCGCGGATCACCTCGTATCTCATCGACGGTCACCGCACATGGACTGTCGTTCTCGAAGCTCCCGTCGGCGACAAGACTATGGAAGTCGCTGCGGCCGCCTACAAATGGACCGTCGCTGACCCGACCGTTGCTTCGATCAGCGCCGACGGTGTTCTGAAAGGCCTCGCTAACGGAACGACCGTCATCACCGGCACTCTTGGCGAGAACACTTTCGACATCCCCGTCACCGTTGAGATCCCGGCTTCTCCCGCCGTCAGTGTTTTCAACCCTGTCACTCCCGACGATTGGAAAATCAGCCGCACCGGTGTAGCCGACGACGCCAAAATCACCGCCATTGAAAACGGCCTCCAGGTCGACTACCGCGTGACAAGCACCCGCGGCACCAAGATAACCCTCGCCAAAGAGACTCCGCTCTACGCTCTCCCCGACGGGTTCGAAATGACCGTCACTCCCGGCTCGACCGCCCTGACCGACATTGTCCTGAACCTTCGCGCAGCCAACGGGAAAAGCAATCTCGCGTTCAAGCCCGCGAAAGTACCCGCTGCCGGAACCTCCGAGACCGTCAATTTCGACCTCAAGAGTCAGATCGACCTTGACGATCCCGCCGTCTATCCCGTCAAATTTATCTCGCTGGCTTTTTCGGGACCCGCCAAGACCGGAACCTATTCAGTCAAACTCACCGGCATCAATTCTCTCTATTCTTATGTCGGCAGCGGTGTAGAAGATATCGCCATCGACGGCCTGGCCGCTGAAAAGCTTGTCTACTCGCTCGACGGCGACAAACTGACCGTGCCCTTCACCGCCGACCGTATCGAGGTTATCAACAGCCTCGGCAGCGTGGTGATTGCCGTCGCCGGTACCGACTCGGTGACTCTGCCCGGCGGATTCTCAATCGTCCGCGCGACTCTCGGCAACAAGACCTTGACCGCCAAAGTCTTCGTAAAATAATTAAACCGTTCATACCCTTAATAACTCCCTGACAATGAATATCGCCATCGTCGGCGCTTCGGGCGCTGTAGGCCAGGAATTTCTCCGTGTTCTCGACGAACAAAACTTTCCTATTGACCGACTTGATCTTTTTGGATCGGCCCGAAGCGCCGGACGAACGGTGACTTTCAAAGGCCGCGACTATGTGATTCGTGAGCTTGTCCACGGCGACGATTTCCGCGACATAGACATCGCTTTTGTCTCGGCTGGAGCTTCGGTCTCGAAAGAATTTGCCGAAACCATCACGCGTCACGGAGCCTTGATGATCGACAACTCGAGCGCGTTCCGGATGGATCCGGACGTGCCCCTTGTCGTTCCCGAAGTAAATGGCGTCGATGCTTTCAACGCTCCCCGCCGAATCATCGCCAACCCCAACTGCACCACCATCCAGATGGTGGTCGCTCTCAAACCCGTCAACGACCTTTCGCCGATTCGCCGGGTTCATGTCGCTACCTATCAGGCGGCATCGGGCGCCGGAGCCGCCGCTATGGACGAACTTGTCGCCCAACACAAGGCCCTCGCCGACGGCGTCGAACCTAAAGTCGAAAAATTCGTCCATCAGCTGGCGTTCAACGTCATTCCTCATATCGATGTCTTCACAGACAACGGTTATACCAAAGAAGAGATGAAAATGCATCTCGAAACAAAAAAAATCATGCATGCGCCCGACCTCGAAGTCAGCGCGACCTGCGTACGCGTTCCCGTCATCCGCGCCCATAGCGAAGCTATCTGGGCCGAGACCGAACGCGAACTGTCGCTCGATGAAGTCAGGAATGCCTTCGCTTCGGCCGAAGGGATTGTAGTCGTCGACGAACCGGTTGCCAAGGGCTACCCGATGCCTCTTGACAAAGCGGGTGCAGACCCGGTGTTCGTTGGCCGCATCCGCCGCGATCTCGCCAATCCGCGTGGAATCGCTTTCTGGACCGTCAGCGACCAGATTAAAAAAGGCGCGGCCCTCAACGCCGTCCAGATTGCCCAATATATCCTAAACCACTCCTGAAAAACTGATGATTACGGGTGCCACACCTCCTCTTGTCACTCAGCCGGTGCCGATTTTCTTCATCGTGCTGGTCATCATTCTGTTGGCGCCTATCATCTTCAATCGCCTAAAAATTCCGCATATCATCGGCCTCATCGTAGCCGGTGTGGTGATCGGTCCGTTCGGATTCAACATTCTTGACCGCGACTCGTCTTTCGCGATCTTCGGCCAGGTCGGACTGCTTTACCTGATGTTTCTTGCGGGTCTCGAAATCGATCTTTTCTATCTCAGGCTGAATCTGCGCCGCGGACTCCTCTTCGGGTTCCTGACATTGGTCATCCCGCTCGTCATGGGACTCCTCTCGAGTGTCTATCTGCTTGGTCTTGACTGGACCACCTCGATGTTACTCGGCGCGATGTATGCCTCCCATACCCTGCTCTCCTACCCTATTGTCGCCCGTCTCGGACTAACGAAGACGCCGGCGGTCCTCATTGCTATCGTCGGTACAATCATAGCCGTGATCGGCGCTCTGCTCGTGCTTGCCGCCGCGGTCAACATCAGACGTGAAGACGGCTTCAATCCCTGGGCCGTGACGAAACTCGTCCTGATGCTCATTGGCTACTGCGTCGTTATCCTCAGGCTCTACCCGGTCCTGACGCGTTGGTTTTTCAGGACCTATGCCGACAAAGTCACCCAATATGTTTTTGTACTTGCACTGGTCTTCCTGGCCGCCTGGATGGCAACCCTCATCGGCCTTGAGCCTGTCCTCGGGGCCTTCCTCGCCGGCCTGGTCCTGAACCGCTTCATCCCGACGGCCTCTCCGCTGATGAGTTCCATCGAGTTTGTAGGGAACGCGCTGTTCATCCCCTACTTCCTGATCAGTGTCGGAATGATGATCAACCTCGGCGTGGTGTTCAACGTCGAGACCCTGCGTGTCGCCGCGATCATGACCGTCATCGCCTTTGTGTCAAAATGGATTCCCGCCTGGGTGACTCAGAGAATCAACCATTTCTCCGGGGCATCACGGAGAGTCCTTTTCGGGCTGACGGCCGCACATACAGCGGTTGCGCTCGCCGTCGTAACCCTCGGTAACAACCTCGGAATGTTCGACGAAACGATCCTCAACGCGACCATTCTCGTAATTTTGATAACATGTGCCGTCTCGCCGCTTATCACGGCCGCCGCTGCCCCGACTCTCAAGATTCTCATGCTGAACGAGGACGAGGATCATAGCGGCTCGACAATCAACTCAAAGAGAATGCGCGTCAACAACACCCTCATTCCCGTGGCCAACGACCTGACGGCCACTTCGCTTGTAGAGCTGGCCGTCCTGATGCGTAACGACCGCGGCAAACACAACATTTATGCGCTCCACGTCAGGAACGAAAATTCCCAGGCGGCCCGCGAACTTAGTGACCGGTCGCTCAAAGCGGCCGTCAGTATCGGAGCCGCGGCCGACGTCACCATCAACACCCTCCAGCGCTACGACCTCAACACCGTTACCGGAATCCTGAACGCCATTCAGGAACGAGACATCACCGAAGTCATCCTCGGTCTCCACCGCCGCGCCTCGTTCGTCGATTCGTTCTTTGGCTCGAAAGTCGAACAACTTTTGAAGGCAACCAACAAAATGCTGATCATCACCCGGTGTTTCATCCCGGTCAATACGGTCAGACGAATCATTGTCCTCGTCCCGCCAAAAGCTCAGTATGAAACCGGGTTCAGCCGTTGGGTGCGCGGACTCGCCCGACTGACGCGTCAACTCGGATGCCGGATTCAGTTCTGTTGTCCGACCGAAATTCAGCCTCTCATCCGCGGCGTCCTCTATGCCGAAAACTACCGGCTTCGCTGTGAGTTCCGGACCACGGAAACCTGGGACGACTTCATCGTGCTTTCGTCTGAAATCACCGACGAAGACCTTTTTGTCGCCATCGGCGCACGCCCGGCGTCACTGTCCTACAGTCCCGCCATCGCCGAGCTTCCTCAGTTCCTTCAGCGCAACCTGTCCCACCACAACATAGTGGTCATCTATCCCGAACAGTTCGGCGCCGAAGTCCCGCTGACGTCCTTTACCGACCCGATGGCAAGCGACCTGACCGCGGCTCCATCGCCCATTCTCCGCCGTCTCCGTCAGAAGTTACACCTGAAACCATAAAAAACAAGGGCGAGATAACATTAACGTTCATTAACTCCATATTACTTCTTTTTTTTGTAATTTCGCCTAATATTACGGGACGATATTGTTTCACTATCGGTTTTCCGCTTTTTCTTTTATAACAACAGATGTCTTTAGCGCATTTAGCGTCATCACCTATCTATACACCACCTATAGCCAATGAGAACAAAAATACTCGTCATCGACGATGAAGAAGCCCTCGGTGAAATCCTGAAATTCAACCTCGAGAAAGAAGGCTACCAAGTCGACACCGCTCTGAGCGCGGAGGAAGCCCTTGAAATGGACCTCACAAAATATCATCTTTTCATAGTCGACATCATGATGGAACGCCTCAGCGGCTTTGACTTCGCAAAACGCGTCAAAGACATCCCCGAAGTCGAAGAGACTCCGATCATTTTCTGTTCGGCACTCGTTGGCGAGGACGACAAGGTGATGGGACTCAATATGGGTGGCGACGACTATATCACCAAACCTTTTGTCATCAGCGAGGTGCTTGCCCGCGTCCGCGCCGTTCTCCGCCGCTCGATGATCGTCCAGCAGGCGCGCCGTAACGCCGGTGCCCGCGCTGCCGAGCCCGCGCCGGCTCCCGTCCATCCCGACGTAGTCGCCGAGACCTCCAACCCCAATCTCGAGGCCGCCCTGGTCTTCAAAGGGCTGAAAATCGACCGCAACAACAAGTCATGTACCATCGACGGAAAAGTCATTGACCTGACCCGCACGGAATATGATCTTCTCCATTTCTTCCTCACCCACCGCGGACGTGTTTATTCACGCGCCGAAATTCTCAACAGCGTATGGGCCGACAACATTGTTTCTGACCGCACGATCGACGCCAACGTCACCCGTATCCGCCGCAAACTCGGCGAATATGGCAAAAACATCGAAACACGCACAGGTTTCGGATACGTCTTTAAAGAAAACGTCTGATCCGTCGGCTAACAAAAATCCGTGCGATGACAACTAAACGCAGAATCAGTTATCAGTGGCGACTCTTCATTCCGGTGGTCGCCACTCTTTGGATTACCCTCCTTTCTCTGGCCGCATGGCAGTATCACCGCGAACGCGACTATCGACGGACTTTTGTAAACGGCCAGCTCGACATCGTCACCAAGCGTGTGATCGCGACCCTGAACCTTCACAACGCCAATGACCTGAAAGAATATCTCGAATATATCGACAAATACTTCATCGATAACGAGATCTTCGAAGGAATCAGAATTTCGATCTATGACACCGACTGGAATGTAACCGATTCAGTCGGCCCCGCTATTATTCTGACGCCCGAGGAACAGGAACAGGTCACCACCGACATCCTCGAACAGGAACGCACCTCAAAATATCCCGACAAGAACCTTGCTTCTAAAAAGTTCCTCTATCACGGCGAACAGACCGAAGACCAACAGCGCCGCGTAATCACCGCCCTCCCCATGGATGCCGACATCGAACAATATATCGCCGGCGATTCTACCGAGGTCTGGATAACCGTGTTCGCTTTGGCCATCGTCATAACTATTCTATGTTACTTCTCGACCCGTCACCTGGGCAAAAATATCCGCGTTCTCCGCGATCTGGCGAACCGATCGGCCAATGAGCCCGGATTCTTCCCCGGCAATGTGTTCCCCCACGATGAACTCGGCGACATCGCCCGACGAATCGTCCAGATGTTCAACGACCGTGCGCTCGCCCGCGAACGGACCGAACGCGAGCATCGGACAGCTCTCCATGCCATCGAGGAGAAGTCGCGTCAGAAACGTGAACTGACCAACAACATCAACCACGAACTCAAAACCCCCATCGGCGTCATCAAAGGCTACCTCGACACGATCATCGACACTCCCGACATGGACCCCGAGGTCAGAATGCACTTCATTACGAAAGCCCGCGACCACGCCAACCGTCTTGTCAACCTGATTGCCGAAGTCTCGGCCATCACTCGCCTCGAAGAAGGTCACAAACAAATCAACACCGAGGAACTCGACTTCCACGAAATCGTCTTCACGTTCGTAAACGACATGCGCGAATCGGGCGCCGCCGGCGAATTTTCAATAGACTTCGAAATTCCTATCGGAGCCTATATCCGCGGAAACGCCAACCTTCTCACCGGTATGCTCCTCAACCTGGCTAAGAACGCCATCAATTATTCCCACGGAAACCACATCCAGATTAATTTCATAGAAGAAAAAGACGATTTCTTCACCTTCACGTTCTATGACAACGGAACCGGTGTCCCCGAGGAATCACTCGACCATCTCTTCGACCAGTTCTATCGGATAGACAGCGGACGAACCAGAAAAGCAGGCGGAACAGGTCTTGGACTCGCTATCGTCTTCAACACCGTCAAGGCCCACGGCGGCACAATCTTTGCCCGCAACCGCGAGGAAGGCGGTCTCGAATTCGTCTTCACCCTGCCCAAATGGCATTGAATAGGCCTCGAAAATGTTAAAACGGGTCGGATTTTAACATAATTGAGTTAAAATTTACTCTTTAAACGATATGTCACACCACTGCAACAATATTGTCATATCCGACATGTAAATTTGCATCGTGAAACAAATGATAGACCAGTCATTATCACCTAAAAGTGTAAAATAGACCAATCATCTTAGTAGACCAATCATTATCACATTCCTTACAAAGGTGCAAGAGAGCGCCGAAAAGCTTTAACCAATTGTTTCAATCAATATATAATCTCTCCTTGAAAGCCGATCTCTGGAATTAACCCCGGAAATCAAATCCTAAGAAAAAACGACCAATCCTATTAACGATCAGTCGACCAATCAAAAGAAAGAACCAATCAAAAAGAACGATAAGAACAAAGCAAAATACTACGCAAAGATAAATTAGTATTTAGAGCAATAATAGTATAGTTGGAGTGGGCCGTCGAGACTGACGTCCTACTTTTTTTATACCCCTCCCCCATCATCCCCGCCACCCTCAAATGGAAGGATGCTTACTCTTAAATT
>CAYVXC010000059.1:4974-12331 GCA_964454925.1 uncultured Bacteroides sp. | reverse complement strand
CGCCTGAACATTAACAGCTGTTCCCCATTCTTCGGGAATCTGATTCATTCGGCGATAGAGGATTGCACGTTCATTCATCCAGCTGTCAAAGACGGCACAGATACCGCCCCAAAGCTGTTCCCAAGCGCTGTCGGGGAAATCTTTTCCGGTGAAATCCTTGACGGCTTCCTTGAAGAGTTTAACGAGTTTCTTGAGGTCGTCGACGTCAAGTTCAGTATCGAGTTTAACACCTTTCTCTTCTTTAACTTTGTCCATGATGGCTTCGAAAGGATCGATGTCGGCTTTGCTTTTGGGTTTCATTCCAAGAACGACGTCACCATACATCTGCACGAAACGACGGTAGCTGTCCCAAGCAAAACGGGGATTGCCGCTTTTTTCAGCAAGAGCTTCAACGGTCGCATCGTTCATGCCGAGGTTGAGGACTGTATCCATCATACCGGGCATCGAAGCGCGGGCACCCGAACGGACCGAAACGAGAAGAGGATTGCTGGGATCGTCAAATTTTTTACCTGTCAGTTCTTCAACGCTGGCAATAGCTTTTTCAACATCTTTCTGAAGACGTTTGACGACTTCGTCTTTGCCATACTGTGTGTACTCGGTACAAACATCGGTTGTGATTGTAAAGCCCGGAGGTACAGGCATTCCGAGAAGGTTCATTTCGGCGAGGTTTGCGCCTTTACCTCCAAGGAGGTTACGCATCGAAGCATTACCTTCGGCTTTACCGTCACCAAATGTATAGACTCTTTTCATTGGTTTTAATTGGATAATATTAATTAATATAAGTATGTTAGCTATCCTGATGAAATGCTTTTTCCTTGGATAAACCGAGCTGTCCGCTCTCTTTCGGAAGCGTCTTCGGTAAGCCCCGGTATAGACACGTTTCATTTAGTCTTGCAAATATAAGACTTTCTAATGAATTTAAAAAATCTATCGCGTCAAAAGAGCGTTTTTTTAGACTATATTAATTATAAGACCTCCCTCATACCCTTTAAAACATCTCTCTTTGTCTGAAAATGGCTGATCATGCGACAGAAAAACATGAAAAAACTTTGCAGTTACCGAAATAAGTGGTATATTTGCATGTTTTAAAACAACACACCTACGATTTTCTCGAACAGAAAACGGCTTCCGACCGCCTTGTTTCGGATGCCACAGTAGGAGTAGGTTTGCATCGACCGGGTCTTATTTCTTATTTCATTTTTTGTTTCCCCCGGCTATTTTTTTCCAATCAATTTACTGCTTCGGCAGCCCAGGTACTTTGAATTCTTATGATGAAATCAGCTTTAGAGAAGGTTATCAATGATGACATTTCCGACATTTGGTCTCTTCTGACCGATTCGGAGCGTCGTCGGGTAATTGATTGCTTTCAAATACATAATTTTAAGAAAAATCAGATAATTTATTCTCAGGGAGAAGAAGCTGATTATTTGTGGTGTCTGCTTAAGGGGAAAGTAAAAATCTTTAAAGACGGCTTCGGCGGTAAACAGCAGATCATCAGACTTTATCGCCCCGTTCAATATTTCGGATTCCGGGCAGCATTCGCCGACGAGGTCCACGGCTCGGGGGCATGTGCTTTCGAAGCTTCAACCCTTGGAGCGATTCCCATGGATCTTGTCAAAGAGCTGATCAATTCGAATATCAAGGTCGCCTGGTTTTTCATTAAAGAACTGTCTCTCAATCTCGGAGGGTCTGACAACCGGATTGTTAACCTCACTCAGAAACATATCCGCGGACGTCTCGCGGAGGCACTGATTGTGCTTCGGGACAATTATGGTTATGAGGATGACGATTCGACCATAAAGATATACATGTCGCGAGACGATCTTGCAAATCTCTCAAACATGACGACTTCTAACGCGATCAAAACCTTGTCTACCTTTGTTAATGAAAAACTGATTCTCGTTGACGGTCGTCGAATCAAAATCATTAACGAACCTCAACTCAGGAAGATAAGTAAGTTCGGTTAATCGAATAGGGGACCGTTTGCTCCGCTCCATTGCTGGGTGTCTGAATCTATGGTTCTAAAAATTCATGTTAAAAGGGCTATTGTCTGAAAAAAAAATAGTACCTTTGTCAATGATTGCGAACGGCACGACCGGAACTGTACCATAGTTTTGGCCATGTTTTTCATGTAACCGAAAGTATATTGTTAATCTACCTATTCTTCCACTCCAGCTATGGATCAATCGACAATTAACCTGATGAATGAAGCGGCTGATAATATCCGAGTTCTTATCGCCTCAATGGTCGAAAAAGCAAAATCGGGTCATCCCGGCGGTGCCATGGGCGCGGCAGATTTCATTAACACTCTTTATACTAAATATATAGTATACGACCCCGATGATCCAACCTGGATTGCCCGGGATCGTTTTTTTCTTGATCCCGGCCACATGTCGCCGATGCTTTACAGCGTTTTGGCTCTTACAGGCCGCTACACGATCGCTGAGCTCGAGCAGTTCCGCCAATGGGGTAGCGTAACGCCTGGACACCCCGAACTCGATCCATCTCGTGGAATAGAAAATTCATCGGGTCCGCTTGGTCAAGGCCATGTTATGGGAGTCGGCGCGGCTATCGCCGAACGCTTCCTGGTTAGCAAATTCGGTAAAGTCTGCGAACATAAGACCTATGCTTTCATAAGCGACGGGGGAATTCAGGAAGAAATCTCACAGGGCGCAGGTCGAATCGCCGGTCTTTTCGGGCTGCACAACCTAATAATGTTCTATGATGCCAACGAGGTCCAGCTGTCTACCCGGGTTGACGAAGTCACCGGCGAGGATACCGCCGCTAAATACCGTGCATGGAACTGGAATGTCCTTGAAGTCGACGGTAGCGACTGCCTCGCTATTGCCAAAGCTCTTGAAAGCGCCATTAATGAAAAAGAACGTCCGACACTCATCATTGGTCATACCACCATGGCAAAAGGTGTCGTCCGTGCCGATGGCTCTTCTCTCGAAGGTGCCGTCTCTACTCATGGTCAGCCCCTTTCGGCCGCCGGAGCAGATATCCCCAAAACGATTCTCAATCTTGGTGGAGATCCTGAAAAGCCCTTCGAAATCAGAAAGCAAGTACAGGAACTCTACGACCGCCGTCGAGAAGAACTGAAAAAGATAGTTGCGGTTCGACGGGCCGAGGAAAAGAAGTGGGCTGAAGCCAATCCCGAACTCGCCGCTGAACTCGCTCAATATCTTAGCGGCAAACTTCCCGAACTTGACTGGAAATCTATAAAGTTCGGCGAAAATCTTGCATCGCGCAATGCTTCTGCAACCATTCTCGGCTATCTCGCCGAACATATAGGTAATATGATTGTCTCCAGTGCCGACCTCGCCAACAGCGATAAGACAGACGGATTCCTCAAAAAGACACGCGCTATCGTTCCTGGTGACTTCGGCGGTCAGTTTATCCATGCCGGAGTCGCAGAGCTTACAATGGCCGCTCTTATGAACGGAATTGCCCTCCACGGTGGCTGTATCGCCGCATGTGGCACGTTCTTCGTGTTCAGCGATTATATCAAACCCGCACTCCGCATGTCGGCTCTTATGAAGCTCCCGGTTAAATATGTGTTCTCTCACGATGCATTCCGTGTCGGAGAGGATGGACCTACTCACCAGCCCATCGAACAGGAAGCCCAGATGAGGCTTCTCGAAATCATGAACAATCTCGATGGCAAAATGAGCACCCTGGTACTTCGTCCGGCTGATTCGGCTGAAACACTCGAATCGTGGAAAATGGCAATGGAAAATCAGGATTCACCGACCGTACTGATCTTCTCACGCCAAAATCTCGAAGACGTACCTCCGATCACCGGCAATCGTGCTGAAGAAGCACGCGGTACCGTTCACGGTGGCTACACTGTTCTTGGAGTTGAAAATCCCGAAGCCGTCCTGATTGCTAACGGTAGTGAAGTAACCCTACTCGTCAAAGTGGCGCTTGCACTCAATAATGCCGGCCATCGCGTCAATGTCGTTTCCGTTCCTTCTGTTGGTCTGTTCACCAGACAGCCTAAAGAGTACAAAGATAACGTCCTCCTCCCCGGAGTACCCAGATTCGCTCTTACTGCCGGTCTTGAAGCCACTATGTATCCATTAATGAAAGGCACTGCCGACTGGGAAATATATGCCCTGAATCGCTTCGGCGCATCCGCGCCTTATAAGGTGCTCGATGAGAAGTTCGGTTATACATTCGACAACATCCTCAGCCAAGTGAAGACCTTCATCGAAAAATAACCCCACAAGTATTTAATAAAGCGGGCCGGAATCACAATTATTTCCGGCCCGCTTTATTATCTTAGTGTTTTAACAGCAATATCAGTGTAATATCGGACAAAATCAGTTTTGGCCTCTGTATAAGCGTCACGGTTGTATTCATACTCACCACTAAGACGTACTTTTAACATCTCATATTCAGCCGCTATCGAAGGGTGCTGATTAAGATAGTCACGGAAATAAATCTCGTCATTATCTCCCGCTTTTCTCAAATGGAGATGGTAAACCTTGTCTGCATAGCCGTCAATAGTATAACCTCTGTTAAATGAGATTCTATCCGCGGTTTCATTCATACATAAATACCCGGCATCTGAAATTCTTTTCTTCAAAGCTGATAGCAGCGTACTCTCAGGGGCTTCTACAAGAAGATCAATTATTGGCTTGGCTTTTATCCCGTTAATTGCCGTGCTCCCGATGTGACTGATTCTAACCATACTTTCGCCTAAGATATCCTTGAGTCTTATAATTTCCTCTTCAGCAATTCGTGGCCAACGTTCATCGTAGGCCGACAGCCTGATGGAAAAGAGGCGCCACAATTCTTCGAGGGTCAATTCTTCAAGTCGTTTCATCAGAATTTATAAGTAAACATCAGATGCGCCCCTAATTGCTTACTCGAAAAGAGAGGCTTGGAATAAATTACCGACAATGTTTCATCATAAATAGTGATGTCGTGATAGACTGTATTTCTCGAATAGAAATCGAGGCCACCGGTCAGATAAAAACCGGGATGAAACTGCCAATAACCCGAGAACTCAAAGTGATTGAACCAGGAATGAGAACTATCGCCCTGTATGTCAACCGGATATTCCGTCACATTACCATTTTGAAAAAAAACATCTTCATAACCTTGCCAGGTATATGTTCGATAATGCTGGTCGGCTAATTTAATCGAGAATTTATCATTTATCAACCCCCAATTCAATGTGGCTTTCAATGAAAAGCCCGATCCCCAGTTGTAGTTGCGGTTATAATCTTTATAAAATTCAGAGAGAATACCGGCAAGGACAACTGCATTGGCATGAAAGCTTCCGTCAAAAGTCATATTTCGGGTAGGGGGGACATACCTGAACATCAGACCTCCACCCACAGATGCAGGTGTTCCGAATTTATAAGGTACAACCGCCGGGGAAAATGCACTGTCGCGTATCGGACTGATGGTGTCTGAATCAAAAAAGTCAAAGTGTTGATACAGTCCGAGGTTTAAAGCAAAATTATCCTTTTCTATCAGGTTCTTGGATAGTAGACGTCCCACGATTTCAACGCGACTTAACAGTGGTTGGGTTTTGATTGCCTGAACCTCAAGCAGAAGCGCAAAGAAATCGTATGGCTGATGATGACTCTCGCTGAAACGCTCGCCATATTCCATATTCAGTTCGGCTGATGCTCCCCAACATGTGCCCGAATCATTTTCCCAATGTTTTAGAAAGCGGTAGCCGATGGATAGTTCCAAACTCAAGGGTGGGAGACCAAAGCGCCGTCCGGATGTTGCTCGACGTTTCCAGGCCTGTCCGGTAACAATACGGTTAATTCCACGCATAGGATCAATCAGAAACGCCGCAAATTCACGTCCGAATCGCTCAACTCCGGTTGCTCTGTCATCAAGAACAAGGTCAGAGGTTCGATAAAGGACTTCTCCAATAGCAGCCCCACCAACAGGAGTCGCTATTATGTCATTGGTCGAAGGATATTCACATTCCATAAACATTTCCCACATTCCACTTCCTCCGATTGCAAACAGTTCTGATTGCCAGAAATTGAAACCATTGGAACGACCGGCATTAAAGAATATCGAGCCATTGTAAGGGTGATCAAACATGTTGGTCTTTAGAAAGTCATTATCCCACTCAAAACCGTGTTTGAAATTTTCTTTTATTGTATTCCACGAAATATATGAGTAATGACCTTTAAGTACAAATCGGTCGAATGCCCACAACCCGAGATTAGTACCCACGGTCTCAGCAGAGGCTCTCCAGAACGATTTATGAGTCTTTATCGCCAAGTCCGCGCTATCAGGCGGACAGACATTCGTCATTGGATGACGATAAGGAATATAATTAGCGCATGAAAGCAAACTGTCCTGCGCCTCGGTAGAGGACACTTCTTCCGTTCCATTCCTCAACGTCTCACCGTCAGCCTCTTCTGCATAAACATAATTTATCACCGTTGCACAAAAAAGAAGCAACAGCAGTCTAAGAGGCATTTTGGGTTTAACAGATAGGCAGAACATGATAATGATTCATATTTCTTTGTCTTGCAAAATTAACAAAAAAGATTCACATGGACTGTAACAAATGTCACTCCCAAAGGTGAAAAAGAATTAAACAAGTTGACAGCGTTTCTTCACTCATGTCCTTCGGATAAACGTAGTGTCTCGTAGGTGTTGTCGCTGTAAAAGACTGTAATTGATACTATTTTACGCTGTTTGGCAGTTGGCTCGGAATGAAAATCGGCTCCGAATTGCTGAATTGAGGTCCGGCCGACATGTCCTACATTTACATCTCTTTCATTCTTTGGGAAAAAATCACTTGCGAAGGATTCGATTTCTTCATCGTTTATTTCTCTACGTCCCAAGGTATTATAAGGTGAATTCACCGATTTTGACGCTTCGAGAATCGCTTGATCGCGAATAGATACATCGTTATTCAGTTCTGCGCCATTCTCTCTTGGTCTATCGTTTCCGTTTTCGTTACTATTATTAACTCCTCCGAATAGAAGCCACATAATATCGAGTTCAGGAAATGCAAAATGGAGCTTAGAGAGAAGCTCGTTCGATATTTTTTTATTCCTACCGGTCAAAATTTGCGAAAGTGTCGGACGAGAAATATCCGCTGCATCTGCAAACTGTGTAGAAGTCAGTCCGGTAGAGTCAATAAACTTACGAAGTCGATTTACTAAGTCCATCTTGATTTATTTTTGTAAAGTATCCGAAATTTATGAGATATCATGAGATTGCATTTGCAAATTTAAGAATAATTTCCGTAAAATGCAAACGCAAATTAAGTGATTAAAATACGCAAATCAACATCGTTTACAAATGCAACCAACATGACAGAGGTGTGACAGCAAATTGACAGACCAATGCCAGTCTTCTTAAA
>CAYVXC010000059.1:0-4874 GCA_964454925.1 uncultured Bacteroides sp. | reverse complement strand
AATTTAGAGTTACGTATTTTTGTTGGTTTGCATTTGCAAACGTAAATCGTTTAAATACTCTTGATTTGCTCTCAATTGTTATTCGATTATTTTTCAGAAGCATTATATGACCTTTTTCTATCTATTATACATTTGAGAATTATTTTTTGATTTTCTAAATCCAATCGAAAGCACGGAGATTCAGGTATTTAACACTGATTTTGACTTTTAATAAGTCCCTGAGAATTGCACGAAATTTTTTTCTCGTAAATTTTATCGAATCAAGCTATTCTGAACCGCTAAAAATTAGTAATTTTGTATAGGTATTCATTTTTAGTTTTATTACTGACAAGTTACTCTGTTTCGAGCAATGTCCCATTCATCCTCAAACTCTAAGTCAACGATTCTCCCGGCTACCGGGTCCGATCCTCAGTTATTAAATATTGTAATTGACGGACGCCCGTTACGGATTGAGGTTAGCGGGAATCCCGATTCACCTGTACTGATCCTTATGCATGGCTGGGGCTGTTCGCTCGAAACTTTAAGGTCAATCGCTGCTACTGCCTCCGCCACCCATCGAGTGATAAATATTGATCTTCCCGGATTCGGTCAATCGCCCGAACCGGACTCAATTTGGGGTGTTGAAGACTACACCCGACTGATCGAAAAGCTTGTCAGCGAATTGAACATTAAGAATCCGACTTTAATCGGCCATTCGTTCGGAGGGCGCATTTCTATACTTTTCTCGTCAAGAAATCCCGTTGACAAGGTTATCCTTGTCGATGCTGCCGGAATTAAGCCACATCGCCCCCTGAAATATTTTCTCAAGGTCTATTCTTTCAAAACTATGAAATGGGCCGCTAAAACGTTTCTCCCGAAAGACAAGGCTAACGCCTTCATCGAAAAACGACGCAATCGTCATGGCTCCGCCGATTATAATTCAGCTTCGTCTCGCATGAAAGCTATCCTGAGTCGCGTCGTCAACGAAGATTTGAAGAACGTCATGCCATCCATTTCAGCTCCGACCTTGCTTATTTGGGGTGAAAACGACACGGCGACGCCGTTGAGCGATGCCAAACAAATGGAAAAACTGATACCCGAAGCCGGATTAGTCAGTTTCGCCGGTGCCGGTCATTATTCTTTTCTCGATAATCCCGGCGGTTTCCGCGCAGTTCTGTCATCTTTTCTCAAAAGTTGATTCTAACATACATTATTGTGATAAGCATGTCAATAACTCTTATAATAACATATTCTCTTACCCTCATTCTACTTCTGATTCTTCTGAAATATGAATTTTGCAGAAACTTGATGATGTTTCAGCAGAATTCATACCGCCCCGAACGCTATCGGCGCTGGTATTTGCAAGCGGGAGAAAGCACGAGTTTTCCGTCTCTAATCGCAATTATCCTATATCTATTAGGTTGCACAAGTTTTGGAATCAGGAACTTTACTGTGGCTTGTATCGGAGTCTTTGCACTCATTATGATAATCAAGCTTGCTCGCCGGAAATATAAGAAACCGCTTGTTATGACCAAGCGTGCTTCACGTCTGTTGACTACGATGTTTCTGGTTACGTTTGTCGTTACCGGAGTCTTAACATATCTTTTTTCTCTATGCGACGATTGCACCCTGTCACTTTATCTGTTTGTCATCGTTGAATGTCTTCTGGCCGCTTTCATATTGGTCAAATACATAGTTCTTTTAGCCGCATTCATTACCAAACCGATTGAGAATCATATCAACCGCCGGTTCTATAATGATGCTGCCGCCAGGCTTAGATCATTGCCCGATCTGAAAATCATCGGAATCACAGGCAGCTATGGCAAGACTTCGACCAAACACTATCTCTATCAGATTCTGAGCGAACAGTTTGAAACACTAATGACGCCCGGGAGCTTCAATACAACGCTTGGTGTCGTAAGAACCATTCGAGAATATCTCAAACCTTATCACGAGGTATTCATTGTCGAAATGGGGGCTAAACAGAATGGTGATATCAAGGAGATTTGCGATCTCGTTAATCCCACAACCGGTATCATCACTGCTGTCGGACCGCAACATCTCGAAACTTTCAAAACGATTGAGAACGTAAGAGACACAAAATTCGAGCTTGTCGATTCATTGCCTTCCGACGGACTCGCGGTCATAAACAACGACTATCCTGTTATTGCTGACCGCCCGGTCACCAACTGTCGTTGCATACGTTACAGTGTGGCAACTGAAAATCCGGCGGCAGACATTAAGGCCGAAGATATTAAATATCATGCCGGAGGTACACGATTCACGGTTGTCACGGCAGATGGGAAACGGCTTCCCTTGGAAACCGTCCTTTTAGGCGAATATAATATCGCCAATCTTACTTCAGCTGTGGCCGTCGCTCTTTCTCTGGGTATCTCGGATGAAAAGATAAAGCTTGGTGTGGCTCGAATCGAACCGGTTGAACACCGACTATCAATGAAGCGTCACGCCAATGGTCTGACCATTATTGACGATGCGTTTAATTCCAATCCTGCAGGGGCAGCCATGGCCGTTGATGTATTATCGAGAATGAACGGCCGGCGGATTATCATCACACCGGGTATGATCGAACTTGGTGCACGTCAGGAAGAACTTAACGCCGAATTCGGTCGTCAGATTGCTCGTGCCGGCATCGATATGGCCATGATCATCGGCGAGTACAACCGTGAATCAATCTTGAAAGGACTTATGGAAGACGGCATGCCCGAGGAACGGATTCTTACGTTCGGCACTTTCCTCGAGGCCAACAGTCATCTCCTTTCCATTGCCCGTCCCGGTGATGTCGCTCTCATTGAAAACGACCTCCCCGACACCTTCAAATAATTATATATCTGACATTTCGATTTTAGACAAACCACTGTATTATCATAGGATATGAAAACAAACATAGGCGTTTTTTTTGGCGGCCGTTCAACCGAACATGAGATTTCTGTAATATCAGCGAACCAGGCGATGCATGCCATTGATTCCGAGCGTTACGACATTACACCTATTTATATTACCAAACAAGGCCACCTTTACACCGGTGAAGCTTTGATGGATATTGCCGCTTACCGCGACATTCCCGCTCTTCTGTCCCGTTGCAAAGAGGTTTATATGCGCCCTGTTTATGGCGATTATAATCTATATTCTACCAAAAAATCTCTGCTTTCCAAAGAACCGAAGGTCGAGGCGACTCTCGATGTTGTAATTCCTGTTCTTCACGGAGCCAATGGTGAAGACGGAAGTTTCCAAGGCATTTTACAGGCTTCAGGAATTCCTTTTGCCGGCTGTGACGTTCTGTCGTCGGCAAACGGAATGGATAAAATCACCATGAAGATGATATTGAGAGCGTCAGGAATTCCGGTTGTCGACTTCGTTTGGTTTACCGATCATCAATGGTTTACCAAACGCGATCAGATCATCGAACAGATTGAGAAAGAACTCGGTTATCCGGTCATCATCAAGCCTTCAAATCTCGGTTCGAGTGTCGGAATCGGCCGTGCTGACAATCGCGAGCAACTGATCATGAAAGTAGGGGAGGCAGAGAAATATTCATCGAGATTGATTGTTGAACACCTTGTTGAGCAGTTACAGGAAATTAACTGCTCGGTACTTGGCGATGCTGACGAATATATGACCTCGGTTCTTGAGGAACCGATTAAAACCGGCGATATTCTTTCATACGAAGACAAATATATGGGCGGTTCAAAAGGTGCCAAGGGCATGCAGGCTTCTGCAAAAAAGATTCCGGCTGACCTTCCCGACGATCTTACTAAAAAAATCCAGTTCCTTGCCGGCGAAACATTCCGCGTCCTCGGTTGTCATGGTGTTAGCCGTGTAGATGTTATTGTCGACAAAAAAGACAACTCGGTCTATGTCAACGAAATTAATACCATTCCCGGTTCACTCTCTTTCTACCTGTGGGAAGCGAGTGGAATAAGTTTCACTGAACTAATGAATCGTCTCGTTTCTCTGGCTCTGAAACGAAACCGCGATGCGTCCAAGAAAACATTATCTTTCGACCAGAATATTTTTGCGCTGGGAGGTGGTACCAAAGGCGCTAAAGGAGCTAAAGGTTCAAAAATCTGAATTTTAAGTTTGTTAATTACAAATCAAGGCAGTTACCGGATTGGTGACTGCCTTGATTTTATAAAAAGTATGTCTAAACTTAAAAAGGAAGATCATCACTTGCCGTGGGTGCTTCCAGAGGTGCAGGAGCCGGAGACGTAGTCAACGGGGGAACTCCGTAAGGATTTGTTGCTGCGGCAGGAGCAGCCTGCTGGAACTGTGCACCTTCAGCCGGTTCTGCTTTCCATCCGCTTATATCTGTGTACCACCGACCGTTAAACTCACGGCTGTTGATGTCAAACGAAAGCTTGATCATCTGACCTACACTCAGAGGATATTGATCGGCTTTGTCTCCGAAAAAGTTGAAATACACTTTTGAAGGATAAGTATCTTGAGTTTCAAGTACATATTCGCGTTTTTTCCAAGGTTTGCCGGCCTTTGATGTTCCCGAAACTTCGGGAAGAGCGACAATAATTTTACCTACTATTTCCATATATTTAAAGGAACTGAAGAATATTGAGGTTAATACAATTAATAATAATCGGTATTGATGATGTCCTCCGCCGCTTACGCGGGCAGAACATGCGACAGATTAATTATGCAAAAGTACAAAACAATTTTGCAATCTACAAGTAAAATCATAAAGAAAGCCGCACCGAAGGATGTGATGAAACTCCGAATAGACAGGATTTGAGGTCACGCTGATCTTTGTAATCCTCCGGCTCAAAGGCTCTCCCGAATAAACGGGAGTCGAGGCCCGCCATTAATCAACATGATTGTCTCGGAAATTTCGAATGATTTGAAGAGTTTCCCAATCAACTTCGATG
>CAYVXC010000058.1:0-12361 GCA_964454925.1 uncultured Bacteroides sp. | reverse complement strand
AAATCGGAAACAAAACCAAATTTTCAGGACGTATTAAAACGACGAAACCGGGAATCCCACATCGGGATGCCCGGTTTTTGTATAGAAGAGAGTGGAGAATGAGCATTGGGGTTTATCTTTCCCCTATATTTGTATAACAAGTCTTTATGACTGTTGGTTCGTTTTGGGCTGACGCGCCTGTCCTTTTTTACCATCGTGACCCTTACGCTGTTTCTGTCCGTGCTTTTCACCACGTTGGCCATGGTGTTTGGCAACTTTGGGCTGACCGGCAGCGGTGTTTTCAAGGAAGGTCACATACTGGTCGGGGGTAAGGATGACGCTGACGGCCTTGAAGTAATCGAGACGAGCCTGACGACGATCGGGTCGCTGCATGGTCGAGTCTTTGGCCTGACGGCGGGCTTCACGGGCGGTCTGACGGTCGGCGTGGAGTTTCTGAATCGAGGTTTTCTGAGCGTCGGTCAGATTGATACCCTCGAAAGCGGCCATTTCATCGCGCTGTCCGCGCTGACCTTTGTTATCTTTATCGCCCTTGGGACCTTTCTTTCCTTTTTCAACACATGTAGTCTGACAGTTGTCACAATTTTTACCGGTGTTGGGATTAGCGGCAAAAGCGGTCGATGCGAAAAGGCCGGCGGCCACAAAAGCGATTGAAAGAATTGTTTTTTTCATCATTAATCAGTATTTAGTAGTTAAGAATAGTTAGATAATCAAATTTAAAGTGTGCTTTTCACGCAACGTAGTGAAGAATAGTATATAACAGAGTGGGACTATTGTTGTCGTGTTACAGTTCTAAGACTCCGCATCCCGGACAAGGTTTAGTCAAGTTGTCGTAATTTTCCCTATTTTAACTCATTAAGGTAAAAAGAACGCCGAATTTCATGTATTTTTGAAATTCGGCGTCTATTTGTTAAAATATTTTGTGCTATCAGATTTTCTGATGAGCCTCGGCGGCTTTCTTTGCCGCTTCCTTGCGGGCTTTTTCTTTCATTTTAGCCTCTTTTTTAGCGGCTTTGATTTTTTCTTTTTCAGCGTTCTGCTGAGCCTTTATTTTGTCAGACTGAGCTTTCTGTCTGACATCGCTCTCTGTGCGGACTGCCTTCTGTTGGGCATCTTCGGCCTTTTCCTGGGCCTTCTTCGCATCCTTCTGAGCTTTTTCGGCCTTTTCTTTAGCTTTCTCAATAGCTTTCTGGGCATCTTTCTGAGCCTTTTCAGCCTTATCCTGAGCCTTGCGGGCATCGAGTTTAGCTTTTTCGGCGTCATGTTTAGCCTTTTCGATTTTCTTAATCGACCCTTCGTCAAGTCCGCTGTACTGACCTAACATAGACACTGGCTGACCGGGATCGTCGGAAGCCGGGGCTGCAAAAACTTTAGCTGAGAATATGAGAGAAGAAATCAATGCGATGGTGAGAGCTGTCTTTTTCATAGCTGTGGACTTTTAGCTGTTATTGATATTTGATAGTATAGTTGAATTGTTTTTGTAAGATTAAACGCACCGCGGCGACGGAATGTTCGGTCAGCGACGGAAAATCTTCCGACAGAAGTTCCCTCGTTTTTCGATATATAGTCCTTTTACATCATCGGTGATGTCAATACGACGACCGTCAAGGGTATAGTATTCCGGATCCGAGCCCTCTCCGTCAGCAATAATTTCATCAGCCGCGCCGATTATTCTGACCTCGAGAGTAGCATTGCCGGGGTCAAAGAAGAGAACTGATTTCGAAATCGGTTCGGCCGGATTGATGTTCGCACCGCGTCTGACCAGATGGAACAATGTCTCGTTCAAGACGACCGGCTGACTGTCGGGCGCTCCATAATCGATGGTTGACCAATCCTCGGTAGCAATTTTAAACGGCGTATCAAGCCACTCACAATATTTAATATACTTACCCGAGGCGGTATCAAAAGAGAAGGGAGCCGACAGTCCCCAATTATTAAAATCGCCGCGGAGATAGACTGTAGGACGAATCTGGGGGACCGCGTCATACCATCCGCCGACCTCCTTGAGATTCTGTTTTAGTTGCTCGGTTGTGCGGCTCCAGGCCTCGGCATAATCACGGGCACCATAGTCGGGCCATCGTTCTCGGTCGGGTTCCATAGCATACCTGATCGAATCCTCGAACTTATCTATCTCTTCAAACAGTCCGTCAAAGCCTTTGGCAAGTGCTTCGAGCCAGATCTCCTTCACCTTTGCCTGAACGGCCGGAAATTCAAGCAGTTCGCGCACCCACACCTGGTGGTAGGTTGCGCCTTGCCAGATGCGTTGGCCATTCTTGTTTCTCTGAAAGGCACTTCCGAAATCCCAGACAGGGCCAAATTTCCATTTTTCACCGGCGCCCCGGTTTCGATAGAGATAGCACGAACCGTGGAACGATTCGACATTGTCCGTTATTTCCTGAACAAGATAAAACCGCGCGAACGCGTCGAGATCGAGCATTGACTCCAAAGCCGTCGCGTCAGACTTATCTTCGGCATAAATCAACCGGTTCAGAGTTCCCATCTGGTCTGTCAGAAACGCGGTTTGCTCGGGCGACAGTATTTCGGGTGTCTTATAGGTGAACCAAATCGGGTAGTTCGAACCACCGCCTTCGAGGACGGTTATGTGAGGGTCTGTGTCATAATTATCTATCTCGATAAGCCAGCCACCGGTAATCTCGTCGGAGGCAGTAGCGGAATCGGGCTGCTCGACAATGTCAACACGCGTTTTGTCGACCCTAATAGTCTGCGTCAGAAAGTATAGTCCGTCATATTGCCCGTTGAGATTCAGCTGAACAGGGCGCTGCTCGGGTGTCCATGCCATTCCGAAAAAGCGACTGAGCGCAAAACCGATTGTGTTTCGGAGGAATCCCGTGTTGTCATCGGCGTGAGCAAGCAACGCGAAATGCTTGTTTTTGTCCATACCCATCAACTCGGTTTTTTTCGCCAGTTTGAGTTTATAAGGCTTCTTCTTGAAACCGACCCATGTGAAGTTTCCACGCCCGCGTATCTCCGTCGCCACCGGCGACAAATCACTACCGAGGCCATACTCTCCCTCGGAGTTCGGAACAATATAGAACGAGGCGTTGATATATTTTTCTTTACTGACAATCTCGGCATTGTTTTCGGTCCATAAGACCATTTCAGGTACCGTAGGAGTCGGGGTGACGCCTCCGGCTACCGGCACGACCGAAAGACATGCAACCGTCAGCGCAAGAAGTTTACGTAGTTTCATAGATGAATTTTGGTTGGTAAATAGGGTTATGATCTGCAAAGATATAACTTTTCCACGAATTAAAGTAACATCACCGGCTAAACTTATAGACGGTTAAGTTGTCTAAATAATAAACATCAAATTCAACGGTTATGAAACTCTCTGCTATTCTCATCGCCTCGCTTTTGACAAGCTCCATGATTCTTGCCCCCGGTGCCGATGCCCGCGGAAGAACAAACAATGCCAACAACGGACGTCCGACCGCTACCGCGCCGGCCGACCGACCTGGCAACCACACACGGCCGGCGACTCCGGGCAATAACAATAACCGCCCCGGACAGAACAACAACGCCAATCGTCCCGGGCCGGGAAATCACGGGAATAACGGCAACCATAACAATAACCGACCCAACAACAATAACCGGCCCAATAATAACTGGGGCAACAATAACTGGGGCAACAACCGTCCGGGCGGAAACCCGGGCAACAACTGGAACCGTCCCGGCAATAACCGTCCGACACCTCCGCCGCCACCCGGACCCGCGTTTAACAACCCTCGTCCGCCACGCCCCCATTTCCCGCCGTCGTTTCAGTATCACCGGCCTACGCCTCCCCCCGCTTGGCGCCCCGTCGGACCCGTTCCAACGTTCAACGCCATTCTTGGAGTTACGTTCGGAACCGCCCTTAACCTGACCCTCAACGCCCTCATGAACAACGGATATAACGTCTCAGGCTATGGTCCGTCGGAAATATATCTGTCAAATGTCTACCAGTTTAACTACAACTGGCCCGACGCATCGCTCTACTTCAACAACGGCCGTCTCGTCGGTTCAAGTTTCGCCTATGCGACAGCCGGTTACAACATGAACCGCTATAACAGTCTGTTCGGAAACTTCATGAATATGTATGGAAATCCGGTAAGCGTTCAGAATCTGAGCAATGGCGGAGTTCAGGCAACCTGGTGGGGATATAACAACAACTATATCACCTTGGCCTACTATCCCGACTATCTCCCGTCCGGTCCGTTGCGCTATTTCACCACCGTTACTCTCGGGCGTTGACATGGCACGACACAACAAAGTGGGAAAATGGGGCGAGGAAATCGCCGCCTCGCTTCTCATTTCCCAAGGCTATGCGATTATCGACAACAACTGGCGGATGGGCGACTATGAGATTGACCTGATCGCCATGAACGACAGCCACGTCGTTTTCGTTGAAGTCAAGACCCGTTCACGAGCCGATGCCGACCCGGCGGCGGCTGTGGACGCCCGCCGAATCAGACGTCTTGCCAGGGCCGCTCACCTTTTCCTGACAGTCAAAGAATTACCCCACGAATATCGTTTCGACATCATAGCTGTCACGGGCATCGAGGACAACTATACGGTCGAACATATCCCCGATGCTTTCCTCCCTCCTCTGACTTCATATCGCTGAATTCCATCGCTTCCGTCAGAATTAAGAAAAAGGCTGCCTGTCGGATTTGGGCAGGTCAAAAGAAATGTGTAAATTTGTAGCTTGAAAACGAAGTGCCCGTCATTTCGTCAACACGCTCATACAAAATTTCTACAAGTATAACACATTTCCTTTTTTGCACCAGTCATGGAACAAGTCGATCAACTCCTTGCTAAAAAACTTCTTTCAATTTCGGCTATCAAACTCCAGCCTCAGAATCCTTTTACATGGGCATCGGGATGGAATTCACCGATCTATACCGACAACCGTAAGACCCTGTCTTATCCCGAAGTAAGGACGTTTATCAAAGTCGAACTGTGTCGTCTCGTCGAGGAACAGTTCAGTGGCGCCGATGCTATCGCCGGAGTCGCTACAGGCGCGATCGCACAAGGCGCGTTGGTAGCCGACGAACTGAATCTCCCGTATGTCTACGTCCGTTCGTCGCCCAAAGACCACGGTCTGGAAAATCTTATCGAAGGAAATCTCAAACCGGGACAGAAAGTCGTTGTTGTCGAAGACCTCATTTCGACCGGCGGCAGCTCACTGAAAGCCGTCGAAGCGATCCGTGCCGCCGGTTGTGAAGTGATCGGCATGGTGGCAATCTTTACCTACGGATTCCCGGTAGCAACCGAGGCTTTCGAAAAAGCCGGAGTAAAATTACTGACGCTCAGCAACTACAATTCAATGCTGGCGGCCGCTCTCGAAATCAACTATATCAAACCTGATGACGTAGAAGCTCTGAAGGAATGGCGCCGCGATCCCGCCAACTGGACTCCGAAGCGCTGATTTCAGACATTTCCAAAAAATCAGAACATAGAAAAATGTCACAATATAAAAGCAAACCCACCGTGGTGGCATTAGCTCCCGAAGCTATCGCCGCAAAATTCGAAGATCTCTCGGGCCTGGGGGAATATGTCAACCATATCCCAGAAGCTGAACGAGCTCAAATCGGCGATCTGGCTTTTGAACGCGATGCGATCGTTATCAAAAATCCCCAGATCGGCGAAATGAAATTCACCGTCACAGAACGTTCGCCCCAACGGATCGTGTTCAACGCCAACGGGATGCTTCCTCTGGCCCTCATCGTCGATCTGACCGGGATTGACAACAATACCCGGACGGAGGCAACGACAACTGTCGATGTCGAAATCCCCGCAATCGTCCGCCCGTTCATCGGCGGCAAGATCCAGCAGGTAGCCGATACTTTCGGCGACATGATGGCGAAACTTGCAGGAGGGAATGGCTTCTAAGACCCTTAGACGTTTTTTCGCTCTCGCGTTGTTGGCCGCTGTCCTGACAGGATGTGACACGATCGATGACGACCGGATTCCTTCGGTCCCGGTCAACGTATCGTTCCAGTCTGTAGGAATGTGGAACACGTTCGGAATCTCGGGAGCGATGGACTACAGAATGTTCATCAACACGACGCGTGACCGGGTGCCGGTCAATTTCCCTTACACGGTGTCGATGTACACCGGCTATGGCGGGGTTCTGCTTGTCGGCGATCTCTATGGCAACCCGGTTGCATACGACCTGTCATGTCCGGTCGAATGTAGTCCCAATGTAAGGATTGTCGTAGACTATGACCACAATGATGCTTACTGCCCGGAGTGTGGTTCGTCCTACGACATTTTTTCGGGCCTCGGCAATCCGACCGGCGGACGTGCAGCCGAAATGGGCTGGGGTCTGAGACATTATAACGTGGTTCAAACGCCTGCATCATATCTATCGATTATTAACTGACAGATGCTCAATCTCCTAAGATTTTGAAAAACAAATTTGGCCCATATCTCGGTTTCTGGATGCTGTTGGTTGCAGCCTTCGCTGTCTTTACATGCCTGTCGGCTTTCGGACCGATTAAGGTCGGCGGTCACGAAATGAAATCGTCGGGAATCTGGCAGACTTTTACAAAAGGTTCAACGAAAGACGCCGATCCACAACTGAAAGGTTCGGATGTTAAAGGCGCGGCCGACAAAACCGCCTCTGCCAAAGAGTCAAAACCGGTGGAGACAGACACCGTTCCAAAAACGATCCTTTTCATCGGCGACTCGATGCTCGACGGACTCTCGCCGCGTCTGGCCGCTTATGCCAAGGAGAACGGCCATACTCTCTATACAGTCGTCTGGTATAGCTCGACGAGTGAATTCTGGGGCAACTCGACCAAACTACGCGACTACATCAGGAAACTCAACCCCGATTATGTATTCATCTCGCTTGGCGCCAACGAGATGTTTGTCAAAGATATTGCCGGGAAACGCGACAAGTATGTGAAAAACATCGTCCGTGACCTCGGCTCGATTCCATACGTATGGATCGGTCCCCCCAACTGGAAAGAAGACACGGGCATCAACGATCTGGTGGCCGCCAACGTCGGACCCGGACACTTCTTCAAGACTAAAGGAATGAAGTTCCCCCGCATGAAAGACGGCGCTCATCCGACTCATGAAGCAGCGATCGGATGGATGGACAGCATAGCACGCTGGATGCCGGCACACTCGGCCCATCCTATCAAAATGAAAAAGCCGAGTGTAAAGACCGCCAGACCGAAACGGGTATTCGTCCACCAACCCAATGAATACTGATCCGACGTGGAACACCTTCTGACCAATCTATTAGACCAGCTGACATATCATCCCGGTGAACCCATGCTTTTTTCAAGCGGAGTTTTCTGGGCGCTGTTCATCGTCTTTCTGCCGGTCTACGCGATGCTCAGGTCACGGATGTGGCAGATGGTGACTTTTGTCGTGGCGTTCTCGTTCTTCTTCTACTATAAATCCAGCGGTTTTTTCGTCGTTCTTCTCGGTGTCACCTCCTTGATTGACTGGACTCTGTCAAGACTTCTCGTCAAGTTGAAGACCCGTGGATGGCGACTGTTTTGCGTCTGGATGTCGATTACTTGTTCCCTCTCGATCTTGGGATATTTCAAGTATGCGAATTTCTTTCTCTGGAACTTCAGCGCGATGGTCGGGTCGAACTTCGCACCGCTCGAAATCATTCTTCCGGTCGGAATCTCATTCTATACCTTCCAGTCCATCAGCTATATAGTCGACGTCTACAAAGGACGTGTCGCACCGACATCAACATGGCTTGAATATGTCTTTTTCCTTTCTTTCTTCCCGGCTCTCGTCGCCGGCCCGATTGTCCGAGCCGACTATTTTCTCCCCCAGATAAGAGAGCGCCGTCAGGTGACGAAAAATCAGGTATATGTCGGCTTCTGGCTGATTCTGCTCGGAGTCATCAAAAAGGCAATCATAGCCGATTATATAGCTCAGTACAACGACCTGATTTTCGACATCGACCCGGTCAACGGCCCGGGCTATTCGGGATTCGAGACCATGATGGGAATAATCGGCTACACAATGCAGATATACTGTGACTTCTCGGGCTACAGCGACATGGCCATAGGTATAGCTCTCATCATGGGATTCAAGCTCGCCGTAAACTTCAATTTCCCCTATAAATCGACCAATGTCACCGAATTCTGGCGACGGTGGCACATCTCGCTGTCGACCTGGCTGCGCGACTATGTCTACATCCCACTTGGCGGCAACCGTAAAGGAACCGCGAGAACCTATATAAACAATTTCCTGACGATGCTCGTCGGTGGGCTATGGCACGGCGCTTCTTGGAAATTTGTTTTCTGGGGCGCAATGCACGGAGGCGGCCTGGCCGTCCACAAAGCGGTGAAGCCCCACATCGGCCGACTCGGGAAGTGGACCGACTCGAAGGCTGCCGGGGTTTTCTTCTGGCTGATAACTTTCTGTTTCGTGGCTGCTCTCTGGGTGTTTTTCAGAGCCGATTCGTTCAGCGACTCGTGGGTAATTCTCAAACACGCGGTCACCGATTTCTCATGGGACTATGCCGTTCCGTTCGTAACCGTGAGGTGGCTGTGGCTTCTGTTGATGTATGTCATCATCGTTGCCCACTTCATGCCCGACGGTTTTTGGAACAAAGTAGGCGATCGTTTCGTTGCCTCTCCCTGGTTCGTGAAGCTCATCATTTTTGTAATCGTCATTCAACTCGTCCTTGAACTCAGGGGCGAGGATGTCGCACCCTTTATCTATTTCCAATTCTAACTCTATGAATCACGCCAACGATATAAATCCGGCCATCCCGCTGAAAGTGAAGTATCACACTTTCGGATGCAAGCTCAATTTTGCGGAAACGGCAACTATTCAAGGTCATTTTGAAGTCGACGGAATGGCGACCGCCGGGGAAGGCGAAGACCCGGATATTTTTGTCATCAATTCGTGCAGCGTAACCGAAACGGCAGACAAAAAGTGTCGTCAGTTCATTCGGTCGGTCCACCGGCGTTATCCCGAAGCATCGATTATCGTGACGGGATGTTACGCCCAACTCAAGCCTGATGAAATCGCCGGGCTTCCGGGGGTCAGAATTGTCGCCGGAACTGACCGCAAAGGAAAAATCGTCGAGATGGCCAGGGCAATCGCCACCGATCCCCATTCGACGTTCATAACCCCGACGAAAGACATAAGGACGTTCACGCCGTCGTGTGCCCGCGGCGACCGCACCCGCTATTTCCTCAAGGTTCAGGACGGTTGTGACTACTGGTGTACTTATTGCACTATCCCCAAAGCCCGCGGACGTTCCCGCTCGGGTACTATCGACGATCTAGTCGCCCAGGCGCGGGAAGCGGCCGTGGCCGAGGGGAAAGAGATTGTCCTGACCGGTGTGAATATCGGTGATTTCGGGAAGGGGCGTAATGACAGCTTTATCGACCTTGTCAAGGCTCTCGATAAAGTCGATGGCATCGAACGTTATCGAATTTCGTCGATAGAGCCAAATCTGCTGACCGACGAGGTCATTGAGTTCTGCGCCGGATCAAAGAAATTCATGCCCCACTTCCATATTCCGCTCCAGTCGGGTTCGGACGAGATACTCGCACTCATGCGCCGCCGATACGACACCGACACATTCCGACGCCGAATCGAGACGGTCAGAAGATATATGCCCGACGCCTTTATTGGAGTGGATCTCATTGTCGGGGCACGTGGCGAAACTCCCGAACTGTTCGATCGGTCACGCGCTTTCGTCGAATCTCTCGACATTTCGCGGCTCCACGTGTTCGCCTACAGCGAACGCCCCGGAACGCGGGCTCTTGAAATAGCCGGTAAAGTCGACCCTGCCGAACAATCGCGGCGCGTCCACGAGATGCTGAAAGTCAGCAACGACAAGCTGAAAACCTTCTCAAACCGTTTTATCGGGACTGTACGTCCTGTTCTGCTCGAACACTCGCGTCCCGGACTGCCGATGAGCGGATTTACTGACAATTATCTGAAAGTTAGTCTCGATGCACCGGCCGAACTCGATAATACGATTATTAACGTCCGTCTTGACAGCCTTTCGGATGATGGCGAGACGGTCAATGCTACTCCGGAGGCCTGAACAATGGAGAAGATTGGCAAAATAGTCGGTGATGCAGGTTTCGGAATCCTGATCGGGATGATGAAACTGACGGCGTGCTTTCCTTTGAGCGTTCTCTATGGCATCAGCGACATGCTGGGGTTCTTCGCCTACCACGTTCTAAAATACAGACGAAAGGTTGTCCGCGAGAATCTGACTTCATGTTTTCCGGACCTGACGGTCAAAGAACTTAAGGCCATTGAACGCCGGTTCTACCGAAATTTCACCGACTACATCGTCGAAACGGTCAAATTGCTCCACATCAGCGACCGCGAAATTTCGCGACGGATGAAATTCGAAGGGCTCGACATTATTGACCGTCTTTTAGACGAGCGCAAATCGATTGTGGCCTACTTTTCCCACACGGGCAACTGGGAGTGGGCTCCGAGCATCCGTCTCCATTCGCGTCACGGCGAGGACGGACTGACCCGTTTCTGCCAGATATACCGCCCGTTACGCAACGCGCGGTTCGACCGCCTGATGCTGAAAATCAGAAGTCGCTTCGGGAGTATTTCTATCCCTAAATCAAGAACCCTTCGCGATTTGCTGACATTCGTCAAAAACGACATTCCTTCGATAACCGGCTTTATGTCGGATCAGAAACCGTCGCACGGCGACCATGTAAGGGTTCTCGATTTTTTCAATCGCCCGACCGCGGTCATCACCGGCACCGAAACCCTCGCCCACCGGCTGGCTACGGCCGTCGTCTACTGGGACATGGTCAAAACATCGCGCGGCCACTACACGATCCGCATCCGTCTATTGACCGATGACGCATCAAAAGTCGAGCCCTGGACTTTGACCGCCCGATACTTCTCCGAACTCGAGAAAACGATCCGCCGCGACCCGGCAATATGGCTCTGGTCCCACCGACGGTGGATAAACTCACCGTCATCGTGGAACGACGTTGACCCTAAAACAATTATCAGCCAATGATACCTCCCTACTTAGAATCGACCGCCGTTGTAATCCTGAACTGGAACGGAGCCGCGTTACTGAAAAAATATCTTCCTTCGGTCGTGGAAAACACCAATCCCGACTATGGCGATGTCATCGTCGCCGACAACGGGTCGACCGACGAGTCGCGCGAAATTCTCGCCAACGAATTCCCGACGGTCAAAACCATTCTGTTCGACAAGAACTATGGCTTTGCCGACGGTTATAACCGCGCTATCCGTGCGCTGGGCTCGAAATATAGATTTGTTGTCTTGCTCAACAGCGATGTTGCTGTTCCTAAAGTATGGCTCGAACCGTTGGTTGATTTTATGATCCGGAATACCAAGGCCGGTGCTTGTCAACCGAAAATCCTGTCTGACTGTCAGCGAGACACCTTCGAGTATGCCGGTGCCTCGGGTGGATTCATCGACCGTCACGGCTATCCCTACTGCCGCGGACGAATCTTCACAACCTGCGAAAAAGACGAAGGCCAATATGACCAGCCGACTCAGATTTTCTGGGCTACGGGCGCATGCCTGATGACTGTCGTCAACATTTACAACTCCGTGGGAGGTCTGGACCCGAAATTCTTCGCCCACATGGAGGAAATCGACCTATGCTGGCGGATTCATCTTGCGGGCTACCAGATCTGGGCCGTGCCGTCATCCCACGTTTACCATCTTGGCGGCGGTTCGTTGCCGGCCGAGAACCCGAAGAAAACCTACCTCAATTTCCGCAACAACCTTTTGCTTCTGCACAAAAACCTACCCGACTCGACACGGCGCCGAAAACTCTTTGTCCGCCGTCTGCTTGACACGATTGCATGGGCCAAATTCGCGCTGACCCTCGACTTCAAAAACGCCGGCGCGGTCTTCAAAGCCCACCGCGATTTCCGCCGCATGGCCCGCGACTACACCACCCACCCCGACACCGACCTCCTCGACACCCGGACCGACACCCGGACCGACATCCTCGTCAGCTACTACCTCCGCGGCCGCCGCCGCTTCTCCGCCCTTCCCCGCTAATCCCCATTAATGCAATGAGCGCGCCACAAAAAACCGATTCGGCAGATGAAACGAATTGAGGAATCTCGATCTCATCAACCGAATCAGCTGTGTTTTAAAAATGTTAGGTTATCTTATTTCCAGATGTCTGAAGTATAGTCGGATTCGTAATTATTGTTGTTGGTAAAAATCTTAAATGTTTTGATTTTCTCTAACATCTCGGGAGTAAAGTCCTTAATTTTGTCTGTTCGAATCAACGCAAAAACAAATCCACCCTGTTAGCTTTCAATAATTTCCCAATGGCCGCCTTTCTTTGGTCCAATACGCTTTATTAGATGTGACATTTTAACAATCTCAC
>CAYVXC010000057.1:0-12449 GCA_964454925.1 uncultured Bacteroides sp. | reverse complement strand
GGATTGTTCGAGATTTCGGCGGGGCGCATCAGGATCTTGTCGTGGAAGAAGTCCATGTTCGAGAACAGTTCGGCTTCGGTTTCGTCGCTGAATGTCATCGAGCAGGTCGATGCAAAAGTACATTTGCCTTTCTTCATCAGTTCGAGGACGGCGTCCTGGACAACCTCGGTGTACATCATGAAGTTGGGAAGTTCGTCGGCGTCGGCCAGACCATAGAGCACGGCGTTGGCCACGTTGCCTACGCCCGACTGGAGCGGAAGGAATTCTTTCGGCAGACGGCCGGCGCGATATTCGCCGATCAGGAAGTCAACCACGTTGTTACCGATCTTGGTCGATGTTTCGTCGACAGCGGTGAAGGCTTTCACTCCGTCATATTCATTGGTGTGAACGATACCTACGACCTTGTTGGGATCGATTTTGAGCAGCGGCGAACCGATGCGGTCGTTGGCGTGGTAGATAGGAATTTCGCGACGGCGGGGAGGATCCTGAAGGAGAACGACGTCGTGCATTCCATAGAGCTGTTTGGGGAGTTTGTCGTTGATTTCAATGAAAATCTTATCGGCCAGGGTTGCGTAGGTCGGGATGTTGCCGACGCCACAGCCCAGAAGGACTTCGCCGTCGGGGGTGATGTCGGCGGCTTCGATGATGGCATAGTTGACCGGGCCATAGAAGCCATAGCGGACTTCCTGGGCCATTTCGCTCAGGTGGCGGTCAAAGTAGTGGACATCGTGGGTATTGATGCGGGCGCGAAGAGCCGGAAGGTTCTGGTAGGGCGCACGCATATTGATGGCGTTGTTGTCTGCCAGGATTGTGTCGACATGGCGGTTGGTGGAAGCGCCTGTGAAAAGGTTGATTTTGAATTCGCGGCCGGCTTCGTGTTCGCGGGCGGCTTTGTGGGCGACAGCTTCGGTGATGGCTTTGGGGGTGCCGGGGGCGGTGAAGCCCGACAGACCGATCGTGTCACCGTGGTTAATCATCTCGGCGGCTTCTTCGACCGTAATGTTGTTGAATGACATGGAGTTTAGTTTTGATATTATTAGATTGGTTTTATATTTACACACAAGTGAAATGCGGACACCCTGGCCGTGTGTCCATACATTGTCGGACAGATTTGTGAAATCGGCCCTTTTTTCGTATTTTTGCACAAAAATATAAAGAAGTGGCCAAATCCCCAAATTTTTCGACAAAAAAGCGACTTCCGAGCCCCTTTGTCCGAGTGTTGGTCTACTTGAATTTTTTAACCTGAATAATGTCAAACGAATCAAATATAAAGCAAAACTGTCAGATTAAAGACTCTAACAGGCGCTTATTTATCGAAACCTACGGATGTCAGATGAATGTCGCCGACTCCGAGGTCGTGGCCTCGGTTCTCGGAATGGCCGGTTACACGGTCACCGACGATGTCGCCGACGCCGACGCCATTCTTCTCAACACTTGTTCTATCCGTGACAACGCCGAACAGAAGATCGTCCACCGTCTCGAACAGCTCGCCGCCCTCCGCCGTAAACGCCGTGGAGCGCCGAAGCTCATCATCGGGGTCATCGGCTGCATGGCCGAGCGTGTGCGTGACACACTGATCGAACGCCACGGCGTCGATCTCGTTGCCGGTCCCGACTCCTATCTCGACCTCCCGGCGCTCTTCGCCGCCGCCGAGCGTGGCGAGAAAGCCATCAATGTCGAGCTCTCGACCACCGAGACCTATCGCGAGGTCGTTCCCACCAGAATTACCGGCAACCGTGTTTCGGGCTTCGTTTCGATTATGCGCGGATGCAATAACTTCTGCTCCTACTGTATCGTTCCCTATACCCGCGGGCGCGAGCGAAGCCGCCCCGTCGACTCGATTCTCCGCGAGGTCCGCGACCTGGCCGACAAGGGCTATCGCGAAGTCACTCTGCTTGGCCAGAATGTCAATTCCTATCGCTTCGGCGACACCGATCCCGTCACCTTCGACCGCCTGCTCGCTCTCGTGGCCGAGGAATTTCCCGAAATGAGAATACGTTTCACGACGTCCCATCCGAAGGACATGTCCGACGCCACCATCGACGTCATCGCTTCTCATCCTAACATCTGCCGCCACATCCATCTGCCCGTCCAGTCGGGCTCGGATAAGGTGCTGAAACTGATGAACCGAAAGTACACCCGCGAGTGGTATCTCGACCGCATACGTGCCATCCGCGAGCGAATCCCCGATGCAGGAATCTCGACCGATATGTTTGTCGGCTTTCACGACGAAACCGAGGAAGATTTCGCCGAGACCCTGTCGCTTATGGAGGAGGTCGGTTTTGACTCGGCCTTCATGTTCAAGTACAGCGAGCGTCCCGGTACCCTCGCCTCCAGAACCATGCCCGACAATATCCCCGAGGACGTCAAGATCGACCGTCTCAACCGGATGATCGCTCTCCAGAACCGTCTCTCGGCCGAATCTAACCGCCGTGACATCGGCCGGACCTTCGAGGCCCTTGTCGAGGGCGTTTCCAAACGCTCGACCGACCAGTGGGTAGGCCGTACATCCCAGAACAAAACCTGTGTCTTCCCCCGCGGCGACTTCAAAATCGGCGACACCGTCCGTGTCCGCGTCCGCGACGCCTCCTCAGCCACCCTAATCTGTGAACTCGTCTAAAATTCCCAGAACTCCCAACCCTCCCAAAATTCCCAAAAAATTATGAAACTTTTAAGAAACTATCTCTTCCAGACGCTGCTCGTCGTTGCAGCCGTTCTGTCAATGCACTCATGCTCGTGTGGCGGTGCGAAATCCATGGAAGGCAAACTCGACAAAGTGTCGGACAAAGCCCAGGTAATCGTAGCACTCAACATCGAAAAACTCTTCGACCAACTCGACATCACTGTTTCTGACAAAGGAACGATCGAACTCCCTTCCTACATCACCAAATGTGTAAACCTCATGGGCGGTGACAAAAAAGCAGTCCGCCAGCTGACCGAATTCAAAGGAATCGACTTCACCCAGGCCGTCTTTGTAGGCTATGACCTCGACGATCAGGGCCATTATGACGACGATAAAGAAAAATGGGTCAACGGTGACTCGTTCATGATGATGATCTTCAACGTCAGCGACGAAGACGATTTTGTCAAGTCGGTCAAGGATGCAGACAGCCAGGCTTGGAGCGGCGAAAGCGAAGGCTACACCGTCCTGACAACCTCCGACGGCCGCGGCCCCAAATTCCTCATCAAGGACGGCCTTGCCTATCTCGTCGACGATGACACCTCGGTCAAAGATCTCGAACGCCGCCTCGAAGCCGCTAAGGATGTTCCTCTCGCTTCGTGGAAAAAAGACTATCTCAGCGGTGACGATGCTGAACTCGCTGTCCTCCTGACCGGTGATATCTTCGACCAGATGCCCCGTGAGTTTCAGTCCTCTTTGGCTTCGAGCGTCGACATCGACATTATGACCGCCTCCATGGGCTTCAAGGGCGACCTCGACGGTCCGACCGCTTCGCTGACCGGTGCGCTCTTCGACAAGGACGGTAACCCCGCCAAACTCGATTTCACTGAAAAGATCGACACTTCCCTGCTCAAATATGTCCATGAAAACGACCTCGCCGTCGGTGCTTGTGGCCTCAACTCGCTTTCGCGCCTGAAAACCCTGATTAACCGCATGGGTGTCAACGGTATGCCTACCGAACTCGAAAACTCGATGAACAAAATCCTTAACTTCAAGGATCTGACCATGATGTTCGCCGCCGGTCCCCTCAACGACAAGTCTTTCATGGATTGGAACAATCCCGCCGAAGAAATGCGCTTCACTATGGCTGTCAGCGGAAAACCCAACGACATGTCAGACCTCTACAACTTCGTTTGTGAAATCATGGATATAAACTCCAACGACTCGACCGCCTATTACGGCGCTCCCGAATTGGGCAAACCCGTTTCGACCTATCCCGACAAATACAGCGTCCGGGTTATGACCGGCGGCCGCTACAACTGGGAAATCGACGACTATGAATATACCTATATGAATTTCTACGCCCAGAAACAAGGTAATACCATCGTATTCTCGAACGCTCCCATCGCCGACAAGGGCAGCAACAACTTCACCGCTGCCGAGTTTGCCGACAA
The DNA here is from genome assembly GCA_964454925.1 of uncultured Bacteroides sp. Classification (GTDB taxonomy): domain Bacteria; phylum Bacteroidota; class Bacteroidia; order Bacteroidales; family Muribaculaceae; genus CAG-873. The sequence goes on along the minus strand of CAYVXC010000057.1, from coordinate 8,375 downwards.
GACTTCGATGTTCAAGTTCGTCATGCCCAAGAACCTCCCCAATCTTGGCGGAATCAAACTTCCCAACGGTTTTGTATTCAGCTGTTGGGGCGGGGATACTGCCGAGGGTACAGCTCAGCTCTCGATCACCGGCACCGAGGAAAAAATCGTTCCCGCGCTGGTTGAAATGGCTATGTCGTTCGGTGGCGGACGATAACCGATAGACTTAAATCCACGGAACCAACCGCTGACAAACGGACTGTTCCGTGGATTTTTTTGCCCTTTCCGTGGCGCGACGCTCAACATACGGCTCTCGAACGTTGTTATAACTTGAAGATAGTTGCTATAACTATAATATGTATTCCACCCGGGTTTACTCATGAAAAATTTGAAAATATATGCAGCGACGGCGGCTGTCATAGCGGCCGGAATGATTATGGACTCTTGTACTGGTAAAGAACAGCCTATCACGTGGGAGAACGTGGCGGGGACAATTCCCTCGTCGGTCAGCTATGTGATGTCGGTCAATACCGATCTCGTCAAAGACTCCTCTCTCGGTGATATCTGGGGTGGGGGAGACATGGAACGTCTCATCCGCGAAGCGCTCGAATGGCCCGGGGAAAATCCCGACCATCTCGTAATGCTAAGTGTCGGTGATGCCAATGTCGTGACCTGGCCTTTGTCCGATCCGTCGGCCGTCAGCGACGTGGTCAAGGACTGGGACGGCGCTTCGTTGAACGGAACCGTCGATGCCCGGATTCTCCAGACCCCGACTGCATCGGTCGTCGTCAGCGCGACCCAGGCCTGGGTAGTCGCTTCGCCTAACGGTGGCGAGCGCGTCAACGATCTCCTGTCGGGCGCTATGAGTGCCCCCGCCGATCAGAACGCTGCCCTCCGGAGTGTCATCACCGGTGTCCCGTCGGCTATTGCCGGGGTCGTGGCGTTCAACAACCGCTTCTATAAACTCGGATTTGAACAGCGCGGCGATACAGCCGTGGCTGTTGTCGTCACCGCCGAACACGCCGACGAGAAAGCCGCCGCCATAATCGACGACCTGAAGCCGATTCCCGCTTCGCGTCTCACGCCGACCTATGAATCGACTCCGTTTTTTGACATCCAGCTCAAGACCGGCGACCTTCCGAAGGTACTGAATCATCTCTGCTCGGTTCTTCCCGCCGGAAAAGTGAACATCGGGCTGTCGATGCTGGCCCGGATGACCGCTCCCGTGACCGGAACAATGACGGCCCGACTGCGTGCCCGCGACACGGACGACAAGGAAAGCGCGCCGCGCATCGAGGTGACGGTTCCGTTCCATACCCGTGAGGCTGCCGCGAAAATGATGGCCGCCCTCAAAGGCATCGCCGACAAGGCGGCTCCCGGCGTGGTTGACTTTGTCCATGACGGAACGCGTCTTGTCATCTCGGCCGATGTCGACCCGGCCATCGCCGACCATCTGACCGCCGGTCGTCCGCTTGCTCTCGATCCCTCCGTTCCGTCGCCGTCGGTCGTGGCTCATACTGGCCTCGAACTCGACGGAGAGCGGTTTGATCTGACGATGGCGGCCAACCTGTCCCGCGCTACTCTCGTGGTAGGTTTCGAGGACAGCTCGCGCGGTCGTGAAGGCGCGGTCGCCCTCGTCGGAAAAATCCTTAATAAAGTATTCGAAACAAACTGACCCATGACCATAAACCGGATTACTCTCTCCGGGGCTCTTCCCCGTGTCTTTGTCGGCGCCGAGAACGAAGCCCCGGTTTCGCGATCGGAAGTCTGGCTCCGTGACCTGACACTCGACCGCGGCCGTCATTATCTGATTGAAGCCGAATCGGGCACCGGAAAATCCTCGCTCTGCTCGTTCGTCTATGGCAACCGCCGCGATTACGTCGGGACTATCAGGTTTGACGACCGCGACATCTCGACATTTTCTATCGCCGAATGGTGTGACATCCGCCGCCGTCACCTCGCCCTTCTTCCCCAGGAAATGAGACTTTTCCCCGAACTGACGGCTCTTGAGAACGTGATGATCAAGAACCGGCTCACCGACCGGTTTTCCGAAACCGAGGTCCGCCGGCTGCTGGATCGCCTTGAAATCGGTATGAAAGCCGATGTCCCCGCCGCCCGGCTGTCGATCGGCCAGCAACAGAGGGTCGCTATCGTGAGGACCGTCGCTCAGCCTTTCGATTTTATTCTTCTTGACGAACCCGTCAGTCACCTCGACGAACGCAATAACCGGATAGTCGCCGCCCTGATCGAAGAGTTTGCGGACGAAAACGGTGCCGGCGTCATAACGACTTCCGTCGGGAATCCGCTTCTTCTCACCGGTCAGCCTCGATCGATTAAACTCTAAAAGAAATGGTCTGGAAACTTCTCCGAAAAAATATTTCGCTGACCCAGCTTGTCGGCTATTCTCTCGCCTCGTTCGTCGGACTGGCTATCGTCATCTCGGCTGTCAAGTTCTATGGCGACGTCCAGTCGGCTTTCAACGACGAGGAATCGTTTATTTCGCGCGACTTTGTCATCATCTCGAAATCGGTGCCTGCGGTTACGACGGCCGGTCTCGGAGGCGGGACAACTTTCAGCGAGTCGGACATCGAGGATCTTCGCGCTCAGCCGTGGGTCCGTGATGTGGGTGAATTCACAGCCGCCGATTTCAATGTCGAGGCCATGATGACGATGGGTAACCGCGGAATGACCACCCATCTGTTCTTCGAGGCTCTCCCCGACAAATATCTCGACGTGGCGCCCGAGCAGTGGAGCGGTGTCCCCTCGGCCGATCCCGCGCTCGCCGGGCCCGAGGATATCGCTTCTTTCGAAATCCCGGTCATCATTGCCCGCGATTACCTGACGCTCTATAACTTCGGATTCGCCGCGGCCCGCGGTTTCCCCCAGCTCAACGAAGGTCTCGTCCAGTCCATCCCGATCACTCTCCGGTTGGTCGGGAACGGACACGTCGACGACTACCGTGCCCGCGTGGTCGGTTTCTCCTCGCGTCTCAACACAATCGCTGTTCCCGAGGAATTCCTGTCCTGGGCCAACAACCGCTATTCGTCAGGCGGACGCCCCGAACCCTCCCGTCTGATCATCGAGGCCAATACCCCCGGAGATCCTGCAATCGCCAAATATATGGAAGACAACAGCTATGAAATCGCCGGCGACAAGGCCGACAATTCCCGGGCAAATTACTTCATGACCGTGGTCACCGGGATTGTGATAACCGTCGGAGCCGTCATCTCCGTCCTGGCTTTCTTCATTCTCATGCTGTCGATCTATCTCCTGCTTCAGAAAAACCGCCGGAAGGTCCACGACCTGATGTTGCTGGGCTATTCGCCCGGTGCGGTCGCCCGGTGCTATTATATATTGATAGCTGTCGTGAATGCCGTCGTTGCCGTTCTGGCCATCGTCGCCATGCTCTTCGCTTCGGGCTATTGGGTCGATCAGTTCGAGGCCATCGGAATCACCTCGTCTTCGCCCTTGACCGCCATCCTTACCGCCGTCATCATCGTTTCCGTCATCACTCTGGTCAACTGCCTGGCCGTGAGAAGAATCGTTAGAAAGAATTTCTATGACTAAGACACTTTTTGTCAGTGACATGGACGGAACCCTTCTCGACGGCGACGCGCGTCTGTCAGAGACCACCGTCGAGCTTCTGAACGAGGCTCTTGCCGATGGGGTTCTCTTCACCGTGGCTACTGCCCGCACCCCCGCTACGGTCGATCCGCTGCTTTCGCGTCTCCGCGGGAAAACCCTCCCTGCCATCGTCATGACCGGCGCGGCTCTCTGGGACTTCGGTCGCCGGGAGTATATCGACCCGAAGTTCATTCCCGGCGAGACTACCCGTGTCATAGACCGTGCGTTCGCCGATTCCGGCCTCGCGCCGTTTGTCTACACCCTCCCTGACCGCCGCCTTCTCAGGGTCTACCATCCCGGCACGTCACTCAACCGCGCCGAGCAGAAATTTGTCGACGACAGACGCGCCATGCCGCTCAAACGCTTCTATCTCAGATCGGGTATTCCCGAATCCGAACGCGACTCCGTCGTGCTCTATTTCGCGATGGGGCCGGTCGGGAAGACGGCCGAGCTCGCCGGGCGTCTGCGCCGCGAGACCGATGTCGCCGTGTCTGACTACCGCGACACCTATACCCCCGATCTGGGCCTGATCGAAGTCTTTGCGCCCGGTGTGTCAAAAGCTTCCGCCCTTAAAGACCTTGCTACCCGCGTCGGCGCCGATGAAACCGTTGTTTTCGGCGACAATCTGAACGACATCGACATGATGCAGGCCGCCGACCGCGCTGTTGCGGTCGCTAACGCTCTCCCCGAGGTGAAAGCCGTCGCCGACACTGTCATAGACTCCAACACCGCTTCGTCAGTCGCACGCTTCGTCGCCGCCTGGCCCCCGAAACATAAATAGAAATATGAGAATTATCCGAGGAAAATACGGACGCCGTCGTTTCGACGTTCCGACCAACATCACCGCACGACCTACGACCGATTTCGCGCGTGAAAACATTTTCAACGTCATCGAGAACCTCGTCGACATCGAAGGCTCGACCGTCATCGACCTTTTTGCCGGCACCGGCGCCGTTTCCCTTGAATTTCTAAGTCGCGGAGCAGCCTCGGTAACCGCTGTCGAGAAAGCCTCGACCCAGTATAACTTCATCCGTAAAGTCGCCTCGATACTAAACGACCCCGCGCTTCACCTTGTCCGCGGCGACGCACTCCGCTATGTCAGCGCGGCCACCCGCCGGGCGGACATCATCTTCGCCGATCCGCCCTACGACCTCCCCGGCTTTGATGAAATCGCCCCCCTCGTCCTCAACTCTGCCCTCTTCGGCCCCGGCACGCTCTTCATCCTCGAACACTCCAAAGCCCGCGACTACTCCTCGCTCCCCGGTTACTTCGACCACCGCGCCTACGGCTCAGTCAACTTCACTCTTTTTAGAGGTGAAGAGTAAAGCGAACTCCTGCTTAACTTCGATTTGGTAGTATTGATTTTTTTGTTTACCTTTGCAGACTACTACGCACATTAGATAAGCAACCTATAACTGACCTGCATACCATGCGTGTAAAAATCCACCACGAGGGCACTAATATACTCATCCTTCTTCTGTTGGCGTTGTTGCTGATCAACGTCCCGCTTTGGCTTTGGGTGCGTCCGCTGAGTATCGCGACGGCTGTTACCGTCGTGACAGGGGTGTTTTATATGTTGGTCGTCAACTTTTTCAGATCTCCGCGTCGTCGTTTCGAAGGTGAAACCGAAAACGCCGTTGTCTCGAGTGCCGACGGAAAGGTTGTGGCTCTCGAAGAAGTTTACGAACCCGAGTATCTGAAATGTAACTGCATCCAGCTCTCGGTCTTCATGAGCATCCTCAATGTTCACGCCAACTGGTTCCCGGTTGACGGAAAAGTCATCTATTCAACTCATCATCCCGGCCGTTTCATGGCCGCCTATCTTCCCAAGTCAAGCACCGAAAACGAGCGCTCGACCGTTGTCATCGAGACTCCCGCCGGTCAGCGAGTCCTGATGCGTCAGATAGCCGGAGCGATGGCCCGCCGAATCGTGACCTACGCCGAGCCCGGAACCGAGTCGCGTATCGACGACCACATGGGCTTCATTAAATTCGGCTCGCGAATCGATCTCTATCTCCCTCTTGGAACAGAAATCAAAGTGAACCTCGACGATAAAGTCGTCGGTGGAGTGACGCTCGTCGGGCGCCTCCGGCCCGATCTTGTCCCTTAGTCTGGCCGGTCACTCTCTATCAAAACATTTCCAATGAATCCGCTTATTAAAGCTATACCAAACACCATTACCTGCTGCAACCTCCTGTCGGGGTGTTTCGCGATTGCCATGTCGTTCAAAGCCATGGACAAAGTCTCCACCGACCTCTTCGGCTGGCAGTGGGCGGCGATTTTTATTTTTGCGGCCGCCGTCTTCGATTTCCTCGACGGACTGTCGGCACGCGCACTCAAAGCCTACAGTGAAATCGGCAAGGAACTCGACTCGCTCAGTGACCTCGTCAGCTTCGGAGTCGCCCCGGGTATGCTTCTGTTCAACATGCTGAACAGCTTCTATACCCAGCCCTGGGTACCCTTCATCGCTTTCCTGATTCCTGTCTTTGGCGGCCTCCGTCTGGCGCGCTTCAATGTCGAGGATGCAGGCTCGACCGAATTCCGCGGCCTCCCGATTCCCGCAAACGCCCTGTTCTGGATCGGATTCACGGCCTGGATGTGGCAGTACTCGGCTCCCGATCTCATTTCGACCATCATCGCCGTTGTCCTCATGTCGCTGGCAATGGTGTCGGATATTTCGCTTTTTTCTCTGAAATTCAAGAATCTGGATCTTCTTCAGAACTGGCGTCGCTACTTCATCCTCGTGGTAGCCGTTGTACTGGTCTGCCTCCTCGGCCTGTCAGGTTTCATGTGGACTATTCTCCTCTACATGCTCTTCTCGTTCAAGGCCGGCGAAAAGAAAAACGCCTAAACCGATCGACCGATGGCTTTCCTCATTATTATTTTTATATTCGTTTTTCTCGGTTGGCTGTTGCCGCGGATATTGCCCTATCTGCTCAGATGGGCTATCAGACGCCGCGTCAATAAGTTTGCCGAACAGATGCGTGGTGCCGCCGGCGCGTCCGGGTCGGCGGCAGGACGGTCCGCCCGGCCCGAACAACCCAAACCGCGCAAGAAAAAAATCGATCCGACCGTAGGAGAATATATCCGCTTTGAAGAAATCACCGTCGAGGCCGACCAAACCGTCAGCCACGACCCCGAATCGGGAACCACCCGCGTCGACACCTCCGTCAAAGTCGAGGACCAGATTGTCGACGTCGAATGGGAAGATCTTCCACCGGCACGTTGACCCGATAAAACCAAGTTTATTATGATCGACCGAATAGAATTTTTCGAACATCTGCGTGCGAACAACAACCGCGAATGGTTCGCGGAACATCGTGCCGAATACGATGACATACGTCGCGAGTGGATCGACGGAATGAACACCGTCCATGCCCTCGTCAGCCAAGAGTGGCCCGAAGTCAAGTATGCCGAGCCCAAGACCTTCCGGATCTATCGCGACACACGCTTTTCAAACGACAAGACGCCCTACAAGACTCATATCGGCAGCACTATCGCCCCTCCCGGTGCGAACGTTCATCTGCCCGGTGCATACATTGAATCGGGCATCCCTCAGGCCGACTCGGGGGTGTTTGTCGGTATCTGGTGCCCCGAGGCTCCGGTTCTCAAAAAACTGCGCCATGCGATAGTCGACAATATCGAGGAGTGGGAAGAGATCGTTCACGACCCGAACCTCAACCGTTACTTCGGCGACTGGATCGGCGAACGCCTCAAAACCGCCCCTAAAGGATGGCCCAAAGACCATCCACAGATTGAATACCTGAGACTCAAGCACATCGGCAAGGTCGCCGAACTCACCCGGCGCCAGTTCGCCGGGCCCGACTGGCCCCGCCTCGTCGCCGACCGCATCATCGCCGGCCTCCCCCTCCTCCGCTTCCTCCACTACTCCCTCACCGAGGAATAACCACCGTTCAAATCTGTATCCAACCAATCGATGAAAACTTTAAGGATTTTGTGTTTTGTGTGCCTTTCGGTTTTTGCAGTGCAATTTTGTATGGCAAACTCCGAAGATACTCTTCCTACGATATATAGCGAAGATAAGTTTGACCGCGAGGGTAAACAAACAAAATTCGGTTATTTGAAAAGAGATGGAGGGCGATTGACTGATGCAATCTTTGACCAGGCTTTTCCGTTTTCATCCAACGGTTTGGCTCTTGTTTACGCTAACGGTTATTACGGTTTTATTGATACTAAAGGTGAATATTTTATCCCGAATGGGCTAAAGAAAGCTCGATCCTTTGATAAATATGGACTCGCAGCTGTCAGGGTGTCGACAAAGTGGTGCTTGATCAATTCTGAAAAGAAAAAAGTTGTAAATGATATTTTTGATAATATAGAGCCTTTTCAGTCTAACGGTCTGGCAATCGTGAAATACGAGAAAACTTACGGCCTCATTGATACGCTGGGAGTTGTCGTACTTCCGGTTATATATGATAAAATTGAAAATTTTGATGCCGCCGGTTATGCATACGTCAAGAGTAACAATATGATTGGTATCGTCGATAAGCGAGGGCGAATTGTTGTTCCGGCGGAATATAAGGGTAAAAAACAAGCTCAACTCGCTCTTACAAATGCCAAACCGGGTTTTCGCAGACCTACTGAACAGGTGTTTGCTAACAATTCTTCGGATAAAACCGTCACTCCCAAAGTAGATAATAAAGAGCAGAAACGCAAGGCCGAGGAAGAAAAACAGCGCCAGTTGGCCGAGCAGAAGCGCAAGGCCGAGGAAGAGGAGCAGCGCCAGTTAGCCGAGCAGAAGCGCAAGGCCG
>CAYVXC010000056.1:0-12526 GCA_964454925.1 uncultured Bacteroides sp. | reverse complement strand
ACCTCTTCCAGCAGTATGTAATGCTGAAGAACGCTATCCGCGAAATGGGTGGTTATCCCGCTGACGAAACGATCGACTAATCAGCTGTAAAAATATTTAGCGAGACAGCCCCGGAGCGAACTTCGGGGCTGTCGCTTTGTGTATCAAGCGACAAACTCAGCGTTGACTTATTGAGTTATTCGCTTTATTTTTGTAACTTTGCGCGAATCAATTCTCAGACATGCGTATCGTTTTCTCAACTTCGACTGAAATTCTCCGTGTACCGGCTGATGCGGTGGTGTATATCACTGCCGACGGGAATTATTCGGCTATCACGATGGCCGACGGAGGAAAGTTCGTGCTGACGATGCAGCTCGGTCAGATCGAAAAGCGCATGTCTGAAAACATATCCCCGACTGATAACCGATTTATCAGAATCGGTAAAAGTCTGATTGTTAACCGCGATTTTATTGCTTTCATCAATCCGGCGCGCCAGAAGATGATTTTGTCGGACTGCCGGACCTTCCGTCACGAGGTTTCGGCTTCCAAAGACGCCTTGAAAGCATTGAAAGAGCTTTTGGAAAAGGAGGTTCCGAGATGAATGACAGACACAATGAGATAAACGATGACGAAATCAGAGTCATTTCTTCATCGGGCGAGCGAAGAACCGGCTCGCGAAAAAAGACAATGGTTATTCTGGCGGCCGTCGCTCTTGTCGTCCTGGCGGTGATAGCCTTGATAATATTCCGGCCGGCAGAACCGGCTGAAGATACTGAGGCCGTTGAACTTCCCGCGATTGAAAAGACCGCCGACGTCATGGCCGGGGTTATCCCGGATGAGATCGCCGGGATAAAAGGATTTGCATCAGTCAGGGATACGGTCGTTGACGGAATCGGGCTTACGATTCTGACACCGCGTCACACGACGCCTGTTCTCGTTGTCGGAGAGGAAGCTCTTCGCGATACGACGGCAGTTCTGGTCGCTCAGGCGGCCGATGTACGTGCTGACAATGGGAAGATTGCCGGCGCATACGTAGTCAAAGGTGAGCTTTTGAGCCGTGGGGAGGCCAAGGCCGGGTTTTGTTCGATTGTGAATGGCGAGATTGTTGTCGGCGTTGCCGATGCGACGCCGATGCTTGAGCAAGCGCTGATGTCAGAAGGCTATTTCTTCAGGCAGTTTCCGCTTGTTGTCGGTGGTCAGGTCGTGGAGAACAAGCCTAAAGGACGGGCTCTACGCAAAGCGCTCGCCGAGATCGACGGTGAGATCTGTGTGGTCCTGAGTCGTGAACGTCTGACTTTTCACGATTTTTCGAATGCTCTCATAGATGCCGGTGTACGAAACGCGATTTATCTTGTAGGCTCAAACGCAGCCGGTTTCTATGTTGATGAGGACGGACACCGGCAAACCTTCGGAACCATCGGTGACACGGAGAGCAGATGGGAAAATATCAATTATATAGTCTGGCGATAGGTCATTCATACAGTCAGAACGATACTTCATACAACGCAGGGCAAAATTCTTTGTCTTGCGTTTTTTTTCATCGAAATTTGCATAAAAAACGAACCGATCATGAAACAACTCTTTCCTCTGCTTTTCGCTTTTGTACTTCTTATGTCGGCGTGTGGACCACGTAAGTCGTTTTCGGCTGACGACATCCGACCGGCCCATAAAGAAAACAACGCGGTATATTACTGGAAGACTTCTTTTAGTCCCGACAGCCTCGATCGCGCTTTTATACGTGAACATAATATCGGGCGCATCTATCTAAGGATGTTTGATGTAGCGGAAGATGCCCCTTATTCGCCGGTCGCCCAGGAGAGAGTCGTACCCAATGCAACTGTCAGGATTTCAGACAAGGATTATGCTTATCTGAAAGATTCGTTGAGTCACATTGAGTTTGTACCGGTTGTTTATATCACTCTCGAGGCCCTTAAGGCCATGAAAGGAGAAGAAGGGGAGCTTGCTTCGGCCATAGTTACGAGACTTGATAATATGTGCGTTTATAACGGGTTGCCGGGTGTGGAGGAAATGCAACTTGACTGTGACTGGACCGAATCGACCGAGTCGTCATTCTTCGCTCTGTGTGATTCGGTTAAAAGGCAGATAAAGCAGCATGGACTTGAGTGGAGACTGAGTTCAACGATTCGGCTTCATCAGCTCTCGCGTGCGGTTCCTCCGGTCGATAACGGAGTGTTGATGGTTTACAACACCGGAAGTTTCGATAATCCCGATGCAAACAATTCGATAATTGACAAGGCTGATGTCGAGCCCTATCTATGCCATCTGGCCAATTATCCGTTGCATCTTGATGTGGCATACCCTACTTATTCCTGGCAGCTTCTTTTCAGAAACAGAAAGTTCGTCGGGCTTCTCAATGGGCTTGATATTAATGACCGGGATAGTTTCGCGCCATGCGGTCCCAACCGCTTTGTTGCGGTAAGAGCGGTTCCATATCGTGACCTTGTGATTCATGAAGGCGATGTAGTCAGAACGGAAATCTCGGACATCGGGGACATCAACGCCGTCAAAAACATGATTGAAGACCGGATGACCGACCGCGAACACTCGAATATTCTTTATCATCTTGATTCAAAAAACCTTTCAAAATACTCAGACGATGAAATCACCTCTCTCTATTCGACCGCTCGTTAGTATAACATTACTTCTGACCGCGACACTGAAAATTCTGGCTTGCGGTCCATACTATCCGATTATCCCGACACCCGAATTTTTCGGGCTAAAAAAGCATGAGATCAAGATTTCCGAAGATGACCGACAGGAAAACTTGAAACTCTGGCAATCGCTGACATCTAAAAAGATACCTTTGTCAGACATAGATGAGATAGTATATATGATGTCAGCCGAAGAGCTGGAGAATATTCTGTGGGATAGTGTGTATGGTGAAAATCAATTCAGCAACTATCTCAATAATACGGGTGATGTCGAAGTTAAGGAATTCCTTCGATTGGCAAAGGATATGGAACAACGTTGGGCGGACGAAAAGTCTCCCTGGTACTATCCCCGTGAACGCGGTGACCACGGCGGGACCGGCGATTATAAGGATATAGTAGAATATTGCAAGTTATACAAGGGCAGCCGTCTCAGAGACCGATATTCGCTTCAGGCAGTCAGGGCGCTATTCGCATCGCGAAAATATGCGGAATGTATAGAATACTATGACTCGGCGTTTGCGGAGTTTAATGACGATAATCTTATGAAGCGGATGGCTGAACGCTATGCCGCGGGGTGTTGGAGCAGACTCGGTTACGTAGCAAAGGCTGACTCGATGTTTGCAAAAGCCGGTGACATCATGTCTATTTCCGCTCCTAACCGGGCTTCGTATATGGCCGGTCTGAATCCCGATGCTCCACAACTAATGGAATATATCCGTGTTCATTCTTCCGATACAGCTTTGATGAATGATATAGCGCCGATCGCCACAGATTTGCTTAAGTCAAATAAAGTTAAGAATCGCGGGGACTGGGAATTTATGTTGGCTCATTATGAAAACGAGTTCCGTGGTGATAAGAAAGCGGCCTCAGGACATATTCGCAGGGCCTTAAATGAGAAATTTTCGGACGAAGAGCTGAAAGACCTTGCACGTGCCTACAGAATGAAGCTCGATGCCGCTACCGGCGACCGTCGCAGTCTTCTCGCCGACCTTCAATGGATGGAATGGAATTTCGCACCGGTCAATAACGCGTGTCGAGAATGGAAAAGACGGCTCGGAAATATCGTTTATGGATATTGGGTCCCACGGCTGTGGGAAGATAGAGATTACTCGACCGCGATCCTTTTGTGCGCGTATGCCGACAACATATATATGAAAGGGAATACCCCGGGCTACTTTGAGTATGAGGACATACATAGCTATGACTTCTGTCCGCCGAGTACAAGCATGTCTATCGATGAATACCGGAAAAGCGAGAAGTTTAAAAATCCACTTGACTATTCGTCGCTCTCGTTTCAGTTAATGGGAAGCCTGAAGTCCGCCGAACTGTCTGAAGTGCATAAAAAGATGATGACCTCCACGTCTCCGCTTTATTGTTTCCTCCGGAAGAAAGTGAGAACCGATAACGATTACTATAACGAATTGATCGGCACGATCGCTCTTCGTGAGGAAAACTACGATCGAGCGGTTAGATTTCTGTCGCTTGTCTCCACCGGTTATCAGAGAACCATGAATATCTACAAAGAAAAATATCTCTCCCGCGACCCGTTTAAAACTTATCCCGGTCGCTGGCATTCGGAGTCGTGGTTATATGATAATGAGACAGTAACCTGGGAGTGGGAATGGCGTGCATCAGAGTACATGGATCTGGACCAGACAGATGCCAAACTCAAGTTCGCTCAAAGAATGAAACAATATAAGTTAGCAATGAGTCAGGCCAAAACGTCGGACGAGCGCGGAATTGCACGCCTTATGTATGCCGTCGGGCGAAAGAATTCTATGGAAGAGTGTTGGGCATTGACCCAATATTGGCGTGGCTCGGGTCTGGAAATGTTTTATCCAGCTATGGATTATTGGAATGACGATTTCGGAGAAAAACACTATGCTTTTCTATATGATTACGGGACATCGGTAGGTCACAAAAAGACTGAGGAGATATTTGAGACGGAGAAGACTCTGGCGCTCGCGATGTTGAAAAGCGACGAGGCGAAAGCAAAAGCCCATTATATTCTCGGCAATCTGCGGACCATCGTCAAACATTATCCTGCAACGCGCATGGCCGCCGTTGTCAGAACATCCTGTGACAACTGGCTCTCCTGGATCTAAAATCCAGGGAAGCGTTGAACGGAGCGTAACATTTAAGTTTCCCTGACCGGAAGGTTGGGGGAATGGACAAAATTTTGTAATTTTGCAGTGCCGTTCAGAAAGAGCGGATGCTAATGATACATATTAAAATTTATAGAAAATCTTCGGTAAGTATTCAGAACTACGCATTTAAGGAAAGCTGGAAGAGTACGGCCGGCAATGCCAAATGATGTTCGGACGGGTTGTCCGTCTGTATAAATCTCCGTCGGGGACGGGGATTTAGAGCTAATCCTATATTCAATAATCCTTACATTTTTTTTCATGAACAATCTGCGATTGCTCAGGGGGTGTCTCACGACGTCCCTGCTGAGTTGTGGACTGTGCATGGCCGGTCAACAGAGCCGCGTTTTCACACTCGAAGATATTTTTGAAGTTGCCGAGCAAAACAGCCGTCAGCTTCTGCCTTCGTTGGCGGCTGAGACCGAAGCCATGCGCGAAATTGATGTCGCTTCATCGGGACGTCTCCCCGATATAAACGCGACGTTGTCTCTGAGTTACATAGGCGACGGTTTTACGACCAAAAGGAACTTTGGCGATTATCAGAAAGCTCCGATACCTCATTTCGGAAACGCATTGAGTGTCAACGTGACTCAACCTGTTTATACCGGAGGAGCCTTGACAGCAGGAATCAAGCTTGCCGAGCTGAAACTGACGGCTTCGAGATATGCGACCGAGTTGTGTCGCGACAACATCCGTTTTCAGTTGGCCGGCTTCTATCTCGATCTTTATAAGTTTATAAATCTCAGGAAAGTAGTTGAAAGCAATATTTCGAGAGCCCGAAAAGTTCTTGAAGAGATGCGTGCGCGTTATGACCAGGGAACTGTTCTCTACAATGACATCACCCGATATGAATTACTCGTATCCAATCTTGAATTACAGCTTGTCAAGATAAACAATACGGCAGCTATCCTGAACAACAATCTGGTCACAATCTCGGGGCTTCCCGAAGGAACAAATGTTGTTCCCGATTCGACAATACTGATGAAATCACTGCCGGTCGAAGCCGAATCGGTATGGCAGTCGGAAGCGCGTCTCAACTCGCCGTCGGTCAAACTCGCCAAGTCGGAAGTTGCCATTAACCGGCAGGCAGAGGCACTGGTTAAGGCCGACAGAATGCCTAAAGTCGGACTCCAGGCGGGGTGGGGGATCGACGGACCTATTCTTGTCGAGGTTCCGCCGATCAACCGGAATCTCGCTACGTGGTTTGTCGGAGTCGGAGTGTCCTACAATCTCTCGTCGCTCTATAAAAACAATAAGTCGCTCGCAAAAAGTCAGGCTGCCACCCTCAAATCGGCCGACAAACTGGCTGTAGCGGTCGAAAACACGGAACTTTCCGTAAGAGCCGATTATGTCCGTTATCTCGAGGCTTACGAGGAGCTCAAAACCCAACAGAAAAGCGTCGAGCTTGCGGACCTTAACTATTCCACCGTCTTTACCCGCTATTCAGCCGATATGGCTCTTATAACCGATATGCTTGATGCGGCCAACTCTCGTCTTGACGCCGAGCAGCAGCTGGTAAACGCACGCATCAACATTATTTATTACTATTACAAACTTCTGTTCACCTCCGGAAAAATATGAAACACAGAACTAAGAAAATAATATCATATATCGTCACTCTTGGAGTCATAATCGCAGCCGTTCTTTGGGTCGGATCAAAATTCTGGCGCAAAGGTAACGTGGAATTCACGGACAACGCACAGGTCGGCCGCCAGATCGTTCCGATAAACAGCCGTGTGCAGGGCTACATAAAGGAAATCAGATTCAAGGAATATGAGCCGGTCAAGAAAGGCGATACTTTGGTCGTTATCGACGACACGGATATGCGCCTTCGTGTTGCTCAGGCTCGTGCCGATTACGAAAACGCCTGTGCCGGTCGCGAAGTTGCGGACCGAACAGTCGGAGTGGCCTCGGCAAACGTGGCTGTCAGCGAGGCTTCGATCGCCGAGTCAAAAATCTTAATGGATAACGCGGCCGTAGACTTTAACCGTTTTGAGCGGTTGCTCGAAAAGAACGCCGTAACGCGCCAGGAGTATGACCGTGTCAAGACCGACTACGAAGCAAAGAAAGCCCGTTATGAGATGCTTGCCCGTCAGCGGAATGCCACGACGTCGGTCGTCGCGGAGGCCCGCCACCGGATTGCCCAGAACGACGCCGGCATTGAACTGGCGAAAACTCAGCTTGAGATCGCCGAAGTCAACCTATCCTACACTGTTATCATCGCTCCGTGTGACGGATACGCGTCGCGCAAGGAGATTCAAGTCGGTCAACTCGTACAACCCGGCCAGACACTATTGGATATTATCGACGCGGCCGATGTCTGGGTAACGGCAAATTTCAAGGAAACCCAGATGTGTCATATAAAACCGGGCAGTCAAGTGGATATAAAAGTAGACGCGATTCCCGACACGGTTTTCACCGGCACGGTCGTTTCGTCTTCGGCCGCTACCGGAGCGGCTCTCTCGATACTTCCACAGGATAATTCCGCCGGCAATTTCGTCAAAGTCCGCCAACGGATTCCGGTAAGGATTGAGTTTGACGGAACAGCGTCGAGTCTCGGAATGTTAAAAGCCGGGATGAACGTGGAATGTGAAGTAAAATACTAATCCCACGGTCCAATGGCTGAATGGCACGGGCCCGCGGGCCCATTTGATATTCCCGATGTTCCGAACTATATTCCGCGTAGGCTCAAACCCTGGCTCTTTATCTTCTTTGTCCTGATAGTTCAGTTTTCGGGTGGAGTCTATCTTGCCGCCGCGACGGATATGGTCGGCACGACGGCGCTGATACAAGAAGACATTCTGATGGCCGGTTATGCCTCTCTGGTCGGAATGTCGATCAACTTCTGTGTTATGTTCAGGCTGAAGTTCCGGTACTCTAACCGAATCGGACTGCTGATATGCGGGACGGTCCTGATTGTTGCCAACTATGTGTGCGCTCACACGGCGAGTGTGCCGCTTCTGGTCGTGACCTGTTTCATGGCCGGTTGGTTCCGAATGTGGGCGACGTTCATCTGCAACTCAACAATCCAGCTCTGGCTTACCCCGGTGCGTGACATGGCTATCTTTTTCTGCTATGTCTATCTTGTTGTAGACGGAGTGATACAGATGAGCGGAATAGCTACCATCTATACGGCATTCTTTTCACAGTGGGAGAATATGCACGTCATCATGAGCGGACTTCTTGTCCTGATGATGGTCATGGTCCTGATTTTGGTAAAACCGGTGAAGGGGCCGATGAGAATACCGTTACTCGGGATTGACTGGATTGGAGCGGCATTATGGAGCGTTTTTATGTTGTGTTTCACCTTCGTATGCGTTTACGGTAACTACTACGACTGGTGGGAGGCCGAGGAGATTGTCGGTGCCACGGTGATCGGTCTTGTATGTCTGGCCATCAATCTTTGGCGCGCGACTTTCCTCCATCATCCATATATCTCGTTCAAAGCAATGACAAACCGGAATGTCATCAGGGCGACCCTGGTTTACCTTGTATTCTTTACGCTGATGGCCACGGAACACGTCTTTGAACACAGCTATGCATCAACTATTCTCGGATTTGACGAAACAAATCTCATAGACCTCAACTGGTATGTTCTGGTAGGGATTGTGACCGGGTGTGCGTTCACTTATTTTACGTTCGCGAAACGGCATTGGCGATATAAAACCATGACCGCAATCGGATTTCTGCTTGCAGGTATATATCTGGCTTATTTCTATTTCTTCATTGACTACGGAGTCGAAAAAGAGATGCTGTTTCTTCCGTTGTTTGTAAGAGGAATGGCATCGGTTATCATCTCGATTGTCTTTCTGACGTCTATCGTACAGAGCGGACTGCATTTCTTTGTATTTCCACAGGCGTTGACTGTCAACGGTTTTACCGGAGCTGTCGTCGGTGCGACTCTCGGAC
This sequence comes from uncultured Bacteroides sp., assembly GCA_964454925.1. Lineage (GTDB taxonomy): Bacteria > Bacteroidota > Bacteroidia > Bacteroidales > Muribaculaceae > CAG-873. The sequence goes on along the minus strand of CAYVXC010000056.1, from coordinate 3,822 downwards.
CGGCGTTGGTTGGAGAGTTCCTTCGGCATATTTTCGCGAAAAATGCGGCTTTACTGAGTGCAAGTTATCCCGATTTCAGTCCGGTAGTCTCTCAAATGAGATTTGATGCATTATATGGGATGGTTCAGAAACAGGCACTCGTGGTCTCGATGAAAGAGATATATGGATGGTTGCTTTTGGTCGCTATCGTTTCCGTGGCCGTAATCCTTTTGAGCTACGGACCGGTTAGACCTCACGCCTTTTTCCCGAAATGGAAGAAAATCCGAAAGATCTTCCGTCGGGAAGCGCGTTTGAACGCATAGCGAATCCGTTGCCGGAGAGTGCGGCCGGCATATCGCTTCATGATTCCAATAATTTTATTTTCCTGAGAGAGCTCAGATCTGAATTCAGAGTATTTTTCCGGGCGACGCGCCGACTTCGTGACGCCACGGTTATAACGGGCCACCTGTTCGAGCGTAAGATCGGCATCAGCCGGGAGTTCGGCGGTGGCCCTGATTCCTTTATCAGTACGTGCGATTACAGCCGTTGTGCCGGTATTGTTGTCGATTTCAGGGGCGATTTTTTCAATACCCCAGAAGTCACAGAGACTTATATCGGCCCGGCTTCCTTCGGGATATTTGAAGGGACATCTGAAACAGGCCTCCCTGACGGTGTAACCTTTCAAGAACGCTCTCATGTAGGGATTTTCGTCAAGGGGTTTACTATATTCGCGCCCATTGTTGAAATTGATGACCATTGTATAACATTTCCAGCCGTTTCGTTTGTCGCGGAAAGTTATTGAAGTGATGTCGTCTCGCGTTGATTTGTTTTTGTGACATAGTTCATCAAGAAACATGTCCCAATATTTATGTTCCGGCGCACTGTGACAGATTACCTCGACGAGTAATAAGTTGGGGTGGTCGCCGAAACGTTGTTTGACGGCTGCAATCTGGCATGGGGTCGATGAGACAATCACCGGCTTTCCGTCCTTAAGATCGTTTTCTATCTGCCCAATAACCGGTCCTATCGGCACAAACGCATATTTGCTTCCGCGAAGAGACGACAGTTCGTCAGGAGTGGAGGCACGTCGGTTTTCGATAGTCCAGTTCGGGCCGAAAGCTACGCCATACACGGCGCCGCCCTCAGCCAAGATTCTTTCAGCCAAAGAAGTGAATACGCCTCCGGCTGAGCTCGTAGCCCGGATGTGGTTGTCGGGATTATGGCTGGCAAAAACTCTCATCGTATTACTGTCTATTTTTCTCTCGGAAAGAATTCTTTTGCAAAGATAAAGTTTTCTTAGGTTAAGAATATTCTTGTTAACAAAAATTGGCCGTTGATACACTGTGTGGGTGAGTTTAGGTCTGATATATTTTCGTAACTTTGTAAGAATTTTAGAATATGGCGAATATAGATACTCAAAACGACATAGCCCCCGAGAAGAAAGGCCGCGATAAACTTCCTCAGACGGAAGCGGCCGTATATTTGTTTCCGGTCACGATGACTGACGGACCGGCCGAAAATGTGCTTTCGCGTTACACTCTCAGTCTACTGAAACAGGTCAAGTTTTTTGTAGTGGAAAACGTGAGGACCGCGCGACGATTTCTCAAGAAAGTAGACCGTACAATAAATATCGACGAACTTACATTTGTTGAACTGAGCGAACATACCCCGGCAGAGGAAGTCAACTCAATGCTTGACCCGGTCAAAGCCGGACACGCGTTAGGGGTGATGAGCGAAGCGGGCTGTCCGGCGGTAGCTGATCCCGGCGCATTGCTTGTTGATGCGGCTCAGAGAGCCGGTATCAAGGTCGTGCCGTTGGTCGGCCCGTCGAGTATTCTCCTGGCATTGATGGGTTCGGGAATGAACGGACAGTGTTTTACGTTCAACGGCTATCTCCCTATTGCTGACGGAGCCCGCGCGGCGGCTTTGCGCGACATGGCGTCAGCAGTCAATCGACGCGATTGCACACAGATTTTCATAGAGACACCCTATCGTAACAACAAACTCATCGAGACGATTGTCCGAACTCTCCCGGGAGACATGAGACTCTGCGTGGCGTCTGATCTGACGGGAGAAGCCGAATCGGTTATCACCCGTTCGCTCAACGAGTGGAAAAAAACACGTTTCGATTATAATAAAATTCCTGCAATTTTCGTTCTTGGACGATAGAGACCAATTTTTTTATTGCCCGTAAAATTTTTAACTCAGAATCATCCCGCTAACAGACATGGCAAAGAAAAAGAATTCGTTGGAACATTTTGACTCGCCGGGCCTATTTGACGAGATAGATTTCGGACTCGATATCGATTTTGCGTCCGATGAAATTGCGGGTCCGATAATCGAGAAACAAACGAGATATGTTGCCAAAGGCGCTGAAATTCAGTCGCTCGAAATTAATACCAAGGGCCTGTCGAAGCGTTCGGCACTAAAATTTATATCTTTCGGAAGCGGCTCAAGCGGAAACTGCGCCTATCTCGGTAATTCCGATGCGGGAATATTGATTGACGCAGGGGTTGAGCCCGATAAAGTATATAAGGCTTTAAAAGATAATAAAATAGACTTAAAGTCGATTACGGGTATCGTCCTGACTCATGATCACGCGGATCATGTAAAGTTTGCGTATACGATTTTGCGTACTCACCGATGGATGGTCCTCTATGCAACTCCCCGCACTATGAGCGGTCTGTTGCGTCGTCATAGTATCTCGCGCCGAATAAAGGATTATCACAAAGCGATCTATAAAGAATTTCCCTTCAAGACCGGAGGATTTAATATCACCGCCTTCGAAACAAGTCACGATGGGACCGACAACGTCGGTTACTTCATCGAGAGCGAGGATCAGAAACACCGTTTTGTCGTGGCGACCGACATGGGAAAAATAACCGAGCGGGCCGACTTCTATATGCGTCAGGCCACGTACCTGATGCTTGAAAGTAATTACGACATGAAGATGCTGATGCAGGGAACATACCCCGAGTACCTGAAAGCGCGCATAATCGGTGAACGGGGTCACATGGACAACACGGTTTCGGCCGAATATGTCTGTCAGATTTATAACCCGGAATTGACACATGTTTTTCTATGCCATCTAAGCGAAGACAATAATACGCCGGCCATAGCCCTCTCGACTTTTAGAACCGCTCTCGAAAACAAAGGTCTTAGAGTAGGGGAGCCATCAAGTCCACTCATAGCTGATTCCCTTGATGTCGGGCTGACGGCGCTTCCGCGTTTCGAATCATCACCCCTTTATATTCTCCGTCGCAAATGAAACCTTTCAATACGAAAGCCTGGATCGAGGCGATGCGTCTTCGGACACTCCCTGTTTCGCTGGCCGGGGTTTTCGCGGCGTTGGCCTATGCCCGTATGTTTGATGCCATCGATGTCACTGTATTCATTCTTTGCCTTATTTTTGCCGTTCTCGCCCAGATAGCATCCAACTTCGGTAATGAATATTATGATTTCAAGCGTGGCTTCGACAAGGTAGGACGTGACGGACCTCGCCGTGGAGTAACCGAAGGTGACATCACTCCGAAAGCTATGAAAACGGCCACTTTTGTAACGCTTGCTTTGGCATGTCTTGTCGGGCTTTCACTCGTCTTTTGGGGCGGATGGTGGCTGATCGTTGCCGGCATCCTGATAGCGCTCGGAGTGTTAGCCTACAGTACCGGTCCTTTCCCCCTTTCTCATCACGGACTTGGCGAGATTGCTGTGATTTTCTTTTTCGGGATTGTACCGGTCAATCTCACCTTTTATGTCATGTCGGGTTATTTTGATTCGCTCGTTATGCTCGGGTCGGTATCAATAGGCTTGATGGGGGCAAATGTGCTTTTGGTAAACAATATC
>CAYVXC010000055.1:0-12620 GCA_964454925.1 uncultured Bacteroides sp. | reverse complement strand
CTGTTAATCAGGTGTTTACGATCGGACGCACGAGCCGTGCGTCCCTACTTTTCGCTTAAATTTGCGGTTCTGCAACATCCCCTCCGTAGACAGTTCACTGTGGTTTTGTATGGTGTTGCAGAATCGCGGGTTCAAGCAAAAAGTAGGGATGTCGGACATCCCTTTGGGATGTTGAATTGGTAATCAGTATGTTAATTCCACATGCCGAAGGCTTGTCCGTACAAACTTAATAATTCTGCAACAGCCACCCTACCAGGTATCATTCTTTAGGCGCAAATCGTGCGTTGAGTTTTGGGCGAAACGGGAGCCATATTTCTTTCATGAGGATGGAGATGTGACACAGATTTGGACAAAAAGGGCGGTTTAAGCTTTTTTATGCGGAAAAATGTGTGAGTTTCAAGAATTTTCATTACCTTTGGGGCGTAAAGGAGTCTCCATAAGTGTTTCCTTGTCAAAATTAGGTATAAAATTTGTTTTTTTAATAATCCAATCAATCAATGACCTTTAACTATTTTAATCGCTTCAATGTCCTGGCATTGTCGGGCATTCTGGCAATTGGTAGCTTGTCGGCCAAAACCGGCGAGCCCCACACATTTACGGCTAAGGGCAATTTCCGCGACGTCGCTCTGTCGTGGGCAGCGCCCAATAGCGAAAAAGTTCTGAAATGGCACAACGACTATGCCTACAACGGTGACACCGGTCCCTGCGCCGATCTTCAGAAGCCCGCTGTATTCTGGTCATCGGCGCTTTTCCTCGCTGAAGACCTGACCGCTAATGTCGGCGATCTTATCGAAGGCATCACTTTCTATCAGTATCGCCCCGTAAGCGAGGCATACGTACAGGTTTATGAAGACGATCAGCTTGTTGCGGAAGCAAAGGTTGATCCCGCTCAGTTCAACAAAGATTCGATGCTGACAGTCGCTCTTCCCACCAAGACCGAAATCAAAGCCGGGAAGAACTATCGTTTCGCAGTGAAATGGGTTGCGGGCAGCAACATGGATATGGTTGCCATCAAGGACCAGGCTACCGCCGTTCCCGGCCGCGGTGACCAGTTCTCGACCGATGGTAAAACCTGGTTCTCAACCGGAAACGGTGACTATCTGATCACCGCTAACCTCGTTAACGAGGCTGACGAGACCCCCACCCATTATAATGTATATCGCGGTGACGCGAAAGTCAATGCCGAGCCTGTTGCTGAAACCGCTCTGACGCTCAATGGCGAGCCCGAAGGTAAATACGCCTATTGTGTAAGCGCCGTTTATGCCGACGGAAGCGAATTGAAATCGGCTCCCGTTGAGGTGAGCGTCAAGAGCCACGAGTCTTATCTCGCAAGCCCCAACTTCGACGTGAACACTGTTACCGACCTTGATGTCAATCTTACATGGACCGAACCCCTCAAAGGCGGTACGACTCTGACATGGGGTAACAGCGAACAGTCTCTCAAGATCGGTGGTACAGCAGCCTCAAACACCAAAATCTGGGTCCGCAACCAGTTCTCGGCTACCGACCTGATTCCCTTCGCCGGTGGTAAGATCACTTCGATCAATCCCACTTTTGCTGAAGCAACCGTTACCGGGCTGACTGTCTGGGTAATGACCGACGGTGTCCTCACCTACAGCCAGGAAGTTCCCGCCGAAGCTCTCGCATCGATCGAAGTCGGCAAGGAATTCAAGGTTGCCCTCACGACCCCCGTCGCCATCGAACCCGGTCACGAGTACTCATACGGCTACTATATCCTCCAGACTCCGAAGACCCATCCCGTCGCCGTCAGCTCTGCTACCACCGTTGACGTCAAGGGTAACAGCTTCTCGACTTCATCGCCCAACTCGGTCGACTTCCTCAAATCGAAACCTTCGTTCAAGACCCTTCGTTCGGGCGCTATGGAAGGTAACTGGATGCTGACAGCCGATATAGAAACCGCTCGTCCCGCACACGGTGCCTACACCTATGACCTCTATCGCGATGGTCAGCTCGTTAAGTCCGGTATCGCAGGTCTGTCTTACGATGACAAAGTCGAAAATCTCGGTACCTACGAGTACACTCTCGTTTCGCGCGACGCCGACGGTGCTGAATCGCTCCCCGTCAGCGCAAACGTCAGTGTCAAACTCCCCGCCGCTTATGCCGCTCCCGTTCTGACCGCCAATAACTGGGATGTCAATACCCGCACTGTTTCAGCAGCCTGGACCACAGATAAAGAACTGACTAAACACGGCGAAGCTACCTATGTTGCCGGTTTCGACGAAGACATGGACATGATGTGGGGTGCTCAGTTCACTGCTGATGAACTCGCCGCTTACAAAGGTTACACCATCAACAAACTGAAATTTGTTATCGGTGACGAAATCGGTGAATTCAAAATAGGTGTCTACACTAACAAAGGCGTTGCTAAGTCTGAAATGACTCTCCCCGTCGGTAGCATCGAGCCCCTCGGTTTCTATACAATTACTCTCCAGGAACCCGTTGTCATCACCGGTGAAGAAGATCTGGTGCTTGCATACAGTGGCCATGTCCCCGGTGGCAAGAGCGCGCTGATTCTCGACGAAGGTCCTCTGACAACCAATGGCGCACGTGTCAGCCTGACCGGTGGCACAAGCTGGATGAACCTCGGTACCATCAACCCGTCGTACAACAAGTATAACATCGTTATCTCGGCTCTCGCCGGCGAAACCGCTGCTGAATCTGCCCGTGCTATCGAACTTACCAACACCGGTATTGTTGAACGCGCTGCAAGCATCGTTGTTCCCGTCATCGACCGCGAATATGGTGTTGTTTCCGAATCGCCCGCTATGGCTCCCGCACGTCCCGCAGCCGCAGCTAAACCCGTTGTCGCTTCGTTCAACGTTTATCGCAACGGTGAAAAAGTTCTCAACACTACCAAGACTGAGTTCAGCGAAGTCCTGACCCGTTACAACGAATATACCTACTACGTTACCACCGTTTACACAAATGGTTGGGAATCGCCCGCTTCGGCTTCGTTCACAGTCAATAACCGAATCGCACAGAATGCACGCGCTCCCTATGGTCTCGAATTCGTGGAATTAATGGATGACCGTTATGTACGCGGCACTCCGCACCTGAAATGGAAATCTCCCGAAGATGCTGTCGTAATGACATACGCTGCAGACGAAAAAGTTGGCGGTGTAGGTATGACCGGCACTAATCCCACGAGCCATGTCGCTTCGAAATTCTCTGTCGAGGATCTCAAGCCATACGTTGGCCACAAGGTTGACCGTATCCGCTTCGGCCTCTATGATGCAGAAGTCAACTCGCTCAGTGTCTTTGTCCTCTTTGGCGAAAACATCGTTTATAGCCAGACTGTTCCCGTTTCGACTCTGAAAACCGGTCTCAACGAAGTCGTTCTTAACGAGCCTGTCGAAATACCTGAAGGTGTTGAAGTAGGTGTCGGTTATAAGACCCAGTATGCGACTGGTAAGAAACCTCTCGGTCTGACCTCTAACGAAGCTGTTTCGGGCTTTGGCGATCTCATCTCGTCAAGCGGTTCTGCCGGCTACTGGTACTCGCTCAATACCAAATTCAAAGTCAACAACAACTTCTGGCTCGAAGCAACCTTCCGTACTCCGGATAATGAATATGATGAAATTCCTGTCGCAGCTCCCGCTCTTACTGAGGAAGCTCCCAAGTACACATATAACATCTATCTGAACGGTACACTCATCGAGACCGGTGTGAAAGAGACCGAGAAAGTACTTGAAAGATCTGCGTTTCCTTATGGTTACTACACCGTTACAGCCGTCGATGCTGATGGTAAGGAATCGGCTCACTCTAACAGATGCTTCTTTGGTTCATCGGGCGTTGACGAAATCTCTGCCGACGACGCAACTGCTCCCGTTGAATACTTCAACCTCCAGGGTATGAAAGTTGAAAATCCGACTCCCGGCACGACCGTAATCCGTCGTCAGGGTCCGACCGCAACTAAAGTCCTCGTGAAATAATCACTCCATAAACTGATATGAAAATAGCGGACGTGCTTGGCGCGCCCGCTATTTTTTTAATCATAATTCTCTTTACTTATACTCAGGAATTTCGTCGGGGTGAAAGACGATGGTTTTTGAAACAGGAGAGGTGGCAAGAAAATAGCCGAGGCATTTATCGCCGGTGAACATGGCCGGTCCATTGCTGTCGTTTCCGATAGCTTCGAGATAGCCGTTCATTTCCCGGGATATGCCTGAAACTGAAACCGTGACGACATCGCCGTCATATAGGACCTCATCGTCATCCTCTTCATCAGTATCTTTACGCGAGGTCATGGTGACGAAAGTCAGCTGACCGTTCACGCTGCCGCTATCGGATAATTCGCTCCATTTATAAATCTTACCGTTACGGTATATCTTGATCCAAAAGTAATCGTCTCCATCCGAACAATCGAGGAAGCGGGTCTGTAGGACCGCAACGTAGTCGTAGGGCATTTTGATCCAGTTGAAATCAAGACTGACAAATTCTGTCGGTGGAAACATCGTTGTTTCCGCTTCATAGATTTTCCCGTTTCGTTCGATTCTGAGTCTGTAGTCGTGGCCCGAAATACCCGGAATGTCGTTATAGAAAGAGCCGTCAGAATCTGTCGCGAGAACGAACTCCTCGCCTGTCGTGATATCTGAAAGCACGACCGATGCATCGGTGAGTAAAGTCCGGTCCATCGGCTCGTCCATCGGTGTCGTCAGGCCTATTCTGACTCTAATACCATCGGGATTAAGTTCGGCTTCGATGACTGTTAGCGGTTCGATGTCGTGGTATTCGATGTCGAGATCTTTCGTGCAGGATGAAAGGCCTAATAGACAGACCGTCGGAATTATATATTTTCTACGTTTCATGGCGCTCAGAATTTGATTGTATAGGATACCGACGGAATCAATCCGTAGAGGGCTTGCTGAACAGCCCTCGTCCCTGAAGGTTTGGACGGATCGTCTTCGAAATAGACGATGTAGGGATTGTAACGGCAGTATGCGTTATAGATGCCGAAATTCCATTCGTATGAAATTTTTTTCCCGGGACGGGAGTATGTAGCCGACAGATCGAGACGGTGGGTGGGCGGTGTCTGATAGGTGTTGCGTCCCGAGTAATAATAACATGTCATTCCGGCGACTTCATATTTTACATCGGGAGCAGTTAACGGCTGTCCGGAAAGAAAAATCCAGGCAGCTGAAATGCTCCATCGTTCGGTCAGAGTGTATAGGGCTGTTATCGAGAAATCATGGCGGTGGTCGTTAGAAGAGTCGTACCATTTTCCGTCGTTTATACCGGGGATTCTTGTTTGAGTACGGGAAAGTGTGTAGGAAATCCACCCCGTCAGTGGACCCGTGTTTTTCCTAATCATAAATTCCGCGCCATAGCTACGTCCTTTTCCTCCGAGAATGATGTTTTCGAGGGCTATCTCTGATAATATGCTGTTTCCGTCCTTAAGATCATATACGTTGTCAAGGTTGCGGTAATAAACTTCTGCGCTCCAGTCGAATCCGCCGTTTTGGTTCATGCCCGCATATCCGAGACCGAACTGAACGGCCTGTTCGGGTTTTACTGACGCGGAGGTAAGTGCATAGCGGTCGGATGGAAACGAGGTTGTGTTCATCCTGATGGAATGGAGATTTTGGGAAGAGATGCCGAATCCGGCTTTAAGATTGTTCAGAGGATTCAGGTTGTATTTCACCGACAGACGCGGCTCTAAGCTGATGTAGGTTTTAGGATCGAATTGGATCGGGACGGATCGGGTGGAGCTGAATTCGTGGAATCGTGGCTGAGATAGAGCCGATGCCGAATTGAGCCTCAGTCCCGCCACGGCTTCGAAACGTTCACCGAAAGATCCGGTGTAGTCAACCCAGACAGCATTATCCCACAATGACCTGATTTCTTTTTCATGGGATGAGTTGACTGCCCATTCAGCCGATTTTACTTGAAGGAGTTCTGACTTTAGTCCGAATTCGAGGCTATGGTAGTCGCTGACGGTCAGGAGTGCTTTTTCTGTGACGGAGTAGTTGTGAATATAGGTTCTGAAAGTCTGGTTCATGTCCATAATATCCATCGACATCTCGGGACTGTACCGATTCAGCGCCGCGGTCGTGGCAAACGAGAGATGTTCGTTCGTTGTAGCAGACCATTTCAATGATGCTCCCGTGTTTCCCCAATAAAAGCCCATTAGGTCAGAGACTGCCATATTGTCTTTGCCGATAAAGAAATTCCCGTCGATAGTCTGACTCGGAGACAGACGCCAGCGGAGTTTTGCGGTCGCATCATAGAAGTTCATTATCGTGCTCCTGTATTTCGGAATCATTTTTAGAAAAGCATCTACGTATGACCGACGGGCCGTGAGGGCAAAAGACAATCGGTCACGGATAATCGGACCTTCAGCCTTTATCTTGGCCGCCAGGATCCCAATTGAACCCGAGCCGTGGAACGATTCGAAATTGCCGGGAGAGAGCGAGGTTTCGAGGACCGACGACGAAGCTCCGCCGAACATGGCCGGAAACGGACCTTTGTAGAGGGTTGCGCTTCCAATCGCATTTTCATTGAAGGTGGAGAAAATGCCCATAACGTGTGAAGGATTATAGAGGCTGATGCCGTCGAGCAAAACCAGATTTTGGGATGAGTTTCCGCCCCTGACCTCGAAGCCGCCTCCACCGTCGCCTTCGCTGCGGACGCCGGGTAACAACGCCAGGGACTTGATGACGTCTTTTTCGCCACCGAAAGAAGGAATGGCTGCAAGTTTAGCGAGTTCCAGCCGCTCGGTTCCGAGTCGCGGGTTCTCCACGCGCTGTCTTGACGCTACGCCCGAGACAATGACCTCTTTGAGTACGTGTCCGGTTACTGAATCGCCGGCTTCGTGGGCACAGAGCTTACCGAAACCAATCGCGATCATCAAACAGATAACACAAATCTTCTTCATTCTACATCTAAAGCTCTCTGACTGAAATACAATAGATACTTATCAGCCACTCAAAGGCTGAAATTAACAAAAATTGATGGAAAACTTATTCACCTAAAGATGATTAATGATGAACGTATAATAAAAATGAGAAGGGAGGCGACAGACTCCCTTCTCATTTTTATTTTAGTCAGTGTTATTTGTTGACGCGGAAGCGGTCGATGCCGTCGCGGAGATAGGCGACGGTCTGGCGCGCAGCGGCGATACCGGCGTTGATATTGGCTTCGGCGGTTTGTGCACCCATTTTCTTGGGAGTGAAGAAGACACGTCCGGGGAAAAGCTCAATCAGCCGGTCGGCATTGCCGGGCCGGATGTCAGCGACATATTTCAGGTCAGGACGGTCAGTGAGGGCGCGTTCAAGACCTTCTTCGTCGATGACTTCCTTGCGGGCTGTGTTGACCAGAACACCACCTTTAGGCATCAGGGTAATAAGGTCGTAACCTACCGATCCGCGAGTCTCGGGAGTAGCGGGGATGTGGAGCGACACAACCTGATTGTTGGAATAGAGGTCGCGGATTTCTCCGATCGGTGTAACTCCGGCTTCGGCAATGGCCGATGCGGGACAGTAGGGATCGAGAGCGCTGACGTTCATGCCGAAACCTTTGGCGATTCGTGCAACGTTACGTCCGACCTGACCGAAGGCGTGGATGCCGAGATTCTTGTCCTTGAGTTCGGTGCCCGAGGTGCCGTTGAACATGTTGCGGACGGCCATAACGGTCATTCCGAATACGAGTTCGGCCACGGCGTTCGAATTCTGTCCGGGGGTGTTCTCAACAACGATTCCGCGGGCGGAAGCTGCGTCGAGATCGATATTGTCATAGCCCGCACCGGCGCGTACGATTATTTTGAGATTTTTGGCGGCGTCAATAACTTCGCTATCGACAATATCGCTGCGGACAATCAGGGCGTCGACATCGGCGACCGCGTCAAGCAATTCCTGACGAGAGGCATATTTTTCGAGCAGAACCAGTTCGTAGCCGGCGTCTTCGATAACTTCACTGATACCCTTGACGGCAACGGGCGCGAATGGTTTTTCGGTTGCAACTAATACTTTCATAGAGCAGGGTCGGTTAGTGATCAGTGAGTAGCCTGGAAATCGTTCATGGCCTGAACGAGGAATCGGACACTTTCAAGAGGCATGGCGTTGTAGAGCGATGCGCGGAAGCCACCGACTGAACGGTGACCTTTTATGCCGACGATGCCGCGGGCCGAACAGAATTCGACGAAATCTTTTTCGAGTTCTTTATATTCCGGAGTCATGACGAAGCATACGTTCATGATCGATCGGTCAGCGGGGTCTGTAACTGTGCCGGTGAACATCTTCGACGAGTCGATCGCATCGTAGAGTACGGCTGCTTTTTCGAGGTCGCGACGTTCGAGTTCCTTGATACCGCCGAGGTCTTTGTAATAGCGGAGGGTCTGAAGGGCTGAAAAGATTGGAAGGACAGGGGGAGTGTTGAACATCGAACCCTTTTTGACATGAGTGCGATAGTCGAGCATCGTCGGGATGGGACGATCGACATGGCCAAGAGCATCGTCCTTGACGATGACGATGGTCACACCGGCCGGAGCAAGGTTCTTCTGAGCACCGGCATAGATGGCGTCGTATTTCGACACATCAACCGGGCGGCTGAAGATGTCGGAGCTCATGTCGGCAACCAAGGGACACGGAGCATCGGGGTCCTTGCGGATCTCGGTGCCGTAGATTGTATTGTTCGATGTATAGTGGAAGTAATCGAGACCTTCGGGAATAACAAAACCTTTGGGGATATAGGTGTAGTTGGCATCTTCGCTCGATGCGAGAACTTCTACGTCGCCGAACAGGCGGGCCTCCTTGATCGCATTGTGAGCCCATGTGCCGGTATCGATATATCCGGCTTTTGTTTTCAGAAGATTCATAGGCAACATACAGAACTGCATCGATGCGCCGCCACCGAGCCAGAGAACCGAATAACCTTCGGGAACTTCAAGAAGCTCTTTTACCAGAGCGGAGGCCTCGTCGATGACAGCCTGAAACTCTTTCGAGCGATGGGAAACTTCGAGAACCGACAGACCGGTATCTGCAAAATTAAGAATGGCATCGGCCGTGTTGCGGATTGTATATTCCGACAGAATTGACGGACCGGCGTAAAAGTTATGCTTCTTCATATTTTATAAGATTAGTTTTTGGATATGCAAATATAGCCATTTTTTTTCATAACGCTGTCTGTTCGGCCCGAAAAACACGAATTATATATTTTGTGGACTTTCAGTGTGCAGTGATACTTGGAAGGTAACGCTACATACATCCGGGCTAAACGACGGGTGCTATTGTCTGGTTGGAAAATTTGTAGTAACTTTGTCGGCGCAAAAGTGTGACATTACACGTTTTTGACCAATCATTATTTAAAATCCGAGTACCTGTTACGGTCACTTAACCTAAGCATGTTCTGTCTGAAGAAGAATACATGTCGGCATCTTGCGCTGACTTTGCTTGTCGTTTTCGCAACATTGTTCTGCGGAAACAATTTCTTCATGCACAATCATGCCGATCTTAACGGGCATTCTGTAACCCATTCCCATCCGTGGCTGCCGGGAAATTCTCACAGCCACTCTCAGCAACATTCAGCTTCGATTGCTGAAATCAACGATGCGCTCCTGACCATGGATCTGTCCCGGACCGTGACGGTCGAGGCTCCCATGATGTCGTTCGTTTTGATTGAGAGCGGATTCAGGGCTTACGAATCCGATTGCGAGTCGAAAATCGCTGTCGGACGTGCGCCTCCGGTTTTATGACAACTGCTTTCTAACACTATATAAATGTTATAGTGTGTTTGTAATCCTCTGATGTCTGTCAGAAATATGTTGTCAGCCATGTTGCGGTTTGATTATTGACCGCCATAGGCACTTCCTCCCTGAAATCCATAGTTAAAAAATGCACTTCCTAAACAGAATAGCTCTGCTTTTGTCTGTATGGGTGTGTCTGTCAGGTTCTGCAAAGGAACTGTCCGATGCCCATATTGTCGGTCATGTCGTTGACAAAACGACCGGCGAGCACCAGCCGTTCTATTCGGTACATATTGAAGGAACGTCGCTTGGCGCGATCACCGACAATTCGGGACATTATGCCATCCACCATATTCCCGCCGGAAAATACACCGTCGAGGCTTCCTCGGTCGGTTATCTACCTCAGCGAAAGACCGTGGTCTTAAGCGACACTTCGACCGTGGTACTCAACTTTGATGTTGTTCCCGATCAGCTAATGCTCGATCAGGTCGTCGTGACCGGCAGCAAGACCGAGACAAAACGCCGTGAAAGTCCGGCGTTGATCAATGTTCTTCCGGCTGATCTGTTTGTCAAGGTCGGGGCCTGTTCTTTGGCCGACGGACTTTCGTTCCAACCGGGTGTCAGGGTTGAGAATGACTGTCAGAACTGTGGATTCACCCAGGTCCGTATCAATGGACTCGACGGTCACTATTCCCAGATTCTGATGAATTCGCGTCCTGTTTTCTCGGCTCTTACGGGTGTTTATGGTCTCGAACAGATTCCGTCTAACATGATTGATCGCGTTGAAGTCATGCGCGGAGGCGGTTCGGCTCTTTTCGGGTCGTCGGCTATCGGAGGAACGGTGAATATCATCACCAAGGACCCGGTAACCAATTATGCCGAGGTTGCACATCAACTCACCTCCATAGGTATCACCGGTTCTCTTGACAACAATACGACTTTCAATGCATCAGTGGTAGGAGCAAATGGAAAAGCCGGCCTGACAGTCTACGGCCAGAGCCGTCATCGTGACGGATATGACCATGACGGCGACGGATTCACGGAGATCGCGACCATCACCTCGCGGACCCTGGGCGCCCGGACATTTTTCAAGACTTCCGAACTCGGAAAACTCAACATGGAATATCATACAACAGGCGAATACCGACGCGGAGGCGATCAACTTGACCGCCCGCCCCACGACGTATTTGTCGCCGAGGAAGTCAACCACTCCATCCACGCCGGCGAGGTGTCCTTCGATGTCCGGGACCGCGCTCTTTCCAATCGCCTAAGTGTTTTCGCGGCTACCCAGGCGACCGCCAGGAAAAGTTATTATGGAAGTGAGCACGACCCGAACGCCTACGGACGTACAAACGACTTTGTCTTTACATCGGGAGCCCAGTGGACCCACAGCTTCAAGCGGTTATGGTTCATGCCTGCCGAACTCATCGGAGGTCTGGAATATAACTATAACTATCTCCACGACGTTACCCTCGGTTATGACCACGACCAGATGCAAAAGGTCAACATCTATAGTGTCTATGCCCAGAACGAGTGGCGCGACTCCCGGTGGGGATTTCTGATCGGTGCCCGCGTCGATAAACACTCGATGATTTCGAATCCGATTGTATCGCCGCGTGCAAACATCCGATTCAATCCCTGCGATCAGTTGAATTTCAGAGTTTCATACTCCACCGGATTCCGTTCGCCCCAGGCCTACGACGAAGATTTCCATGTTGCGATTGTCGGCGGTGAACGCGTTGTTACCGTTCTGGCTAAAAATCTTAAACAGGAAAGCAGTAACAGTGTCAGTGCCTCGGCTGACATGTATCATACCTTCGGGAACGTTCTAACCAATCTTCTGGTTGAAGGTTTCTATACCGATTTGCGCGATGTGTTTGCGCTTCGCTCTCTTGACCACACGGATGAATTCGGAAACGCAGTCCTGGAACGTTACAACGGCTCGGGAGCGACTGTAGCCGGACTCAACGTCGAAGCGAAAGCTGTCCTCTCGCCTCGTTTTCAGTTTCAGGGCGGTCTGACATGGCAGAAAAGCCGTTATAAGAAACCCGAAGTTTGGAGCGAAGATCCCTTGGTCCCGGCCGTAAAACGAATGTTCCGCACCCCCGACTTATATGGCTATCTGACTTTCGATGTTGCCATAGTCGGTAAACTCCGATCGGTTATTACCGGAAACTATACCGGCTCGATGCTCGTTCAGCACTATGCCGGTTCCGGAACCCCGGTCGATGAAGCTGTTACTACTCCGCGCTTCTTTGATGCCGGCATCAGCTTCAACTACGAATTCGATATTTTTAATTTTGTCTGTCTTGATCTTTCGGCCGGTGTGACAAATGTTTTTAACAGCTACCAGCACGATTTTGACCAAGGCGCCCTCAGGGACTCGGGTTATATCTACGGTCCCTCCACTCCAAGAAGTCTATTCTGCTCTGTAAAATTGCATCTATAACACGAATATAGATATTTTCCCAACTCCAAACTTTCTATTCGACACTCCTTTATCATACATTTTTTCATAAATTTGGTTTATTGATTTTTAGCAGTCGCGTCGTGAGACGAGGCTGTTTTTTGTGCCCAAAGGCTACCTTCGGATTATATATCATCAGAAGTTCAGACGCGGATCATCCTTCGGGAAGATCATTCTCGAAATGTTTAAAAATAACTGATTCGGATTGTAGTCCTGTTTTTCCCGCCGGCATGTGAGAACAACGTTACAGTAGGGAATGATACCGGTTCCGTAGGCAACGGTAACGATGCGAGGCGATTATTTCGTCAAGGAGAATAGCGAATGTTACAGACTGAAATATCCGCCGGTCTTTTTAGAACCCCGGTATTCAATTTTACTTTGGTCAACTAACTTCTTCAAAGCCCGTTTAATTGTAATGATACTCTTGTCCAATTCATCCGCTAAAGCAACCGC
>CAYVXC010000054.1:7989-12668 GCA_964454925.1 uncultured Bacteroides sp. | reverse complement strand
ATTTCGTTGAATAATTCTTCCAGATTAATATTGGCGGTTCTCATAGTTCAAAAGTTTTATCGGTCTTGATTTCTTTTTCGGTTATCTCAACATTTCCTAAGCGCACCTCCTGTTTGAGAAGATTCTCAAATTTCTGTAGATCCATAACATATCCTTGAAGAGTTTCATCCTCTTCATAAGTTTTGCTCTGTTTTACATCACCGTTACCCAGCACAAGAATCTTGTCTGTAAGTCGTAGGCAATACAACCGGAGTTTTGATCTTATAATTGGTAATGCCACTACTGAGTCTCTCATTTTTCCTTCCGGTCTAAAATAACGTTCTAATGCACCATTTGATAATATTTGTTGAACAAAACGCATAATAGTCTGGAAATCGGAATTGAGAACCGCATCATTGCGGAATTTCGCAACAAATTTTTCAAATTCACTTTTCTCGTCAGAGAGGAATTGGATTGTGTACATCGTACAACTATCACTGCTATTCACCAGTAGGAGTTCAACTTCGCGCATCGTGTAGTATCTTTATTTTTACAACGCAAAGATAATAAAAAAGATTTACAAATAAGTAAAACAATACACAAATTTTGATTGGTCCAATCATTCAGAAGAACAAATGACTCCATAACAACTGAAACGAAATGCCATGGAGATTTTTTCGTTCAACGTTGAATTTTTTTTGTAACTTTGCGGGAGAATCCGCTAAGCAGAAGTCCACACGGGGTTTTGGGAGGCGGAATATACAATTATGACAAGCGCTATCCGCGCTGTTTCTTGACCATTTGGAATTCTCGCAAAATTTCTGTCAAAGTCAAGACTCAGGCAACGATAGATGCTCGCGGTTATGTAGTCAACAGATACAGGCTCATGGTGAGTCTGTATAAGCTGATACATATACAAGCGTGGGCTTCTGCGTTGCTGTCCGACTTTGACAAGGCGATGCGAGAAGCCTCAAATGGTAGGACAGCAACAGATACAGATTCCTGCGCTTTTTTGCATCTCAAAGATATGCCGTTTTAAGGGGTCTGCCGGCATGTTTATCAATTATGGCATTGATTCTCTCACTGGTTATTCTTGTCGCCGACTTTGTATCTTGGTTACTAAACAGCCGGGGCTGATTAAAAAAATTCCGTGATATTTCGGGTTGAAAATTACTTGAATCCGAAGTTAGATTCGCCGATTTTTGCAAAATCCGCGAGAGTCGAACATTTGTCAATCTCTCCGCCAAGCTGATTGAAAACTTCGTCCAACTGGTTCATGACATTGCTCTTCATTGGCTCTTCCATCTTTTCGAATTCGACTCCTTGACTAAGAAAGGCGGCTTTGACACCGGCCAGTATCATGTCCCGGAACGCACTCTTTAGGGCGGCTTTATCCTCGTAGGTCAGAAGCGTGTTTTCATCAACATCTTCGGCGTTCAGAATGTCCGCGTCAAGTTTTTCCACATTACTCAGTAATGAGGGATCTTTTTCCAATTTACGAGCTTCGTTGGTCATCATGTCGCAAACGACCTTGACCGAAGGCGACAAAGTCGCCGAGGAGGTCAGAGCCTGTCCTGATACCGACTCACAGAATATTTGACCGAGAAGAATCAGACTGAAAATAAAAGCAAATTTTAGATTTAAGTCAAGTTTTCGTTTCATCATTTTTTATTTGTTTTAGAGTGAATCCATAAATTCTCCTAATGTCTCACCATATTCGCCTAAAGAAGTAACCGTGGAAGTCCTTCTGTTCAACTGGCGGGAAACGTCATCGAGCTGAGTGATAATCGAGTTGCGTTGTTCGGCTGTCAGGCTTTCGGGGTCAATACCCTCTTGGATCATCATTCCTTTGATGACTTTTTCCATCATTTTCATAACGGCATTATTCATTCGACGAACTTCTGACCTCGAAACCGGCGTATTGTCATCAATGTTAGAAGCCAGACGCTCAAACTTCTGACCTATCCTATCGATGTTCATCGGGTTGTCCATTATTTCATCACCCATCTTTCCGACAAGTTTAATAAACTGATCTACAGCACCGGTTTCCCTGACTGTATTACGGGTTTTATATGGTGTGTCATAATCGTCGTCAATCAGTTCGGTTTGGGTTGAAGAATCGGCGCCTTCAGATGAAGAATAAGATGTCTTTTTCCTACATGAGACTGTCACCATCGTGACAATCGCCAAGAGAATCAGTAGAGTTGTCTTTTTCATGTGATAATATTTTTGATGGTTATAGACTTGTCAGCGTTCTGGAATTAGTCCCCGGCGATAGGCATAGAGAAGTTCCATCAGCTCGTCAATCTGACTCTGGAGCTCACGGCCCTTGTCGGTGTCGCGTACACGCATCCGTCTCGAATTCATCTCGACTATCTGATTTGTTGAAACGATGTCAGTTCCATAGAGAATGGCATTTTCAGCCGATGTGAACGGCTCGTGCTGAACGAGCTCAAAGCCACGCGAATGAAAGACAAGAGTGTAGCCGGCAATCCCGGTCTTGTCATGATATGCCCTGGCGAACCCGCCGTCAATCATCATCAGTTTTCCGTCAGCTTTAATCGGATTCTCACCGTTGGCGGCTTTGACAGGTACGTGTCCGTTAATAATGTGGCGGTGGTGTCCGCTGACTTTGAATTCGTCAAGAATAAAATCGCAGACCTCGGGATTTTCCCGAAGTGTAAAGTAAAGGCCTTTTTCTTCTTTATGAGTCTCAGGATCGTCTATGAAATAGCGTTCGAAGGTCGCCATCTTCGACTTGTCAAACAAAGGTGAATCGGGTCCGCACCAGAGATACCAGAAAAAGTCGACCGCGAAATCAGTCTCCTCGCGTGTGGAATTATCTTTATTAAATGCTGATCTGACTACAGTTCCGATACGGTCGAACAAAGCCGGACCGGCGACCGCCTCTCCTCCGACATCAACATGGCGGAATGTTCGCGGGCCATCCATCGGGATGGAAGCGTGAAACAGCAGGTTACCGTTATAGACACCATACATAGCGCCATGAGACAGCAGGGCCTGCATGTGCTGAGCAAGTTTGTAGCTGACCATAAACGAATGTTGAAGTCTTTCCATCAGTTCCCGTTCGTCGTCAGTCAGTTTGTATGGGTCAGACGGATCTATGGTCGGAAAATTCGTATCATTGAGGGGATAAGTTTTGCCATCGATCGTAATAGTCCCATTTTCATAGTCAATCGCACTCAATAATTTTCGGTCGGCCATTTTCCATTCGGGATACTTGTCAATCAGCGCACCCTCAAGTTTGAACTGAATGACTGAAATCGCCTTGTGCATCAATGCGAGCCGATGGAGGTCTTTTTCGTTAAACGGGTCGTCTTCTGGACCGATTTTGACCTGGAAACGTTTACAAGGGTCGTCGGCATAGGTCTCCATGGCAAACGTTACGAGCGGGACAAGATTTATTCCATATCCCTCCTCAAGCGTAGTCATGTTGCCATATCTTAAAGACAATCTGAGAACGTTAGCGATACATGCCAGATTTCCGGCAGCCGCTCCCATCCAGAGAATGTCATGGTTTCCCCACTGGAAGTCATAATTCGGAAATTCTTTGAGCAGATCCATAATCAAATGAGCACCGGGACCCCGGTCAAAAATATCGCCGAGAATATGTAGCCGGTCAATCGAAAGACGCTGAATCACGTTGGCGATTGCCTCGATAAAGTCATCTGCCTGGCCTGTCAGAATGATGGTCTCAATAATCCGGTTGAAATAGTCCTGCTTTTTGACATCGTCGGGAGTCTCATGCAAAAGTTCCTCAATTATGTAGGCAAAACTCTTTGGTAGAGTTTTCCTTACCTTTGAGCGGGTATATTTGGAAGATACAGAGCGAAGGACCTTGACCAGATTATTCAGCGAGACTTTATAAAAATCGTCAAGATTATTTTCCTGTTCCTTGATTATTTCGAGTTTGGGTTTTGGATAATATATGAGCGAACAGAGATCCTTGATTTCCGACTCACGCATAGTCGAACCGAAAATCTCGGTAACCTTACGCTTGATGTTTCCCGACGCGTTTCTCAGGATGTGTCGGAATGCCTCATGTTCACCGTGAATATCGGCTACAAAATGCTCTGTTCCCTTCGGCAAGTTGAGTATGGCTTCGAGATTGATAATCTCGGTCGAAGCGGCTCCGACATTTGGAAAGTTCTGAGACAACAGTTCGAGAATCCGCCGGTCTTTCTCTATCGTCAGGTTTTTATATTTTTTCAGCTTGCTCATAATTTATATATTTATCAATCAACAAATTGTCAACGATGGAGTAACAATTCCGCCGTTGAGATTGTTTATATTCCACAAATATAGCGTATTTTCGCGAATAAAACACGTCGTACACAACATAAAACCGTAATGAGCTCAGCAAACATACCCGAAACCGATTTCGCTGCCAAAACATTCCTCAATGATAATTTTTGGGAATTCGTGTCAAACCATCAGAACGATGACCCGTCGCGACTCAGACTGTCGGCACACACATTCAAAGACGAGACCTTCGATGTGGCGGCCGCTATTCTTCAGATAGAGGCCCGCAAACGTTTCGCAAAAAAACTATCGAAAACACTGGCGGCCTTTCCCAAATTTTATTTCCCGGACTTGCTGGCCGGCGAACAATCTACGGGCGATGTAGCCGCTGAGTATCATGAAAGTTTTATACCTGACAGTACGTCTGTCGTCGATAT
>CAYVXC010000054.1:0-7889 GCA_964454925.1 uncultured Bacteroides sp. | reverse complement strand
GAAAAAGAAACCGTCATCCACGCCGTCACGCTCTCCGTCGACGGCCAACCGACTGAGTTATCTTTTACACGCGCGGAGGAAAACGGCGCGCCTGTGCCGCCGACAAAAACGCCGATGAAAGGACACTTTCTCTATGTCCCTTCACCGGCCGTTATGAAAGCTGCACCTGTCAGACTTCTCTCACAAAGATATAGCGTCGACAAGCTCGCCAACAATACCCACCTTTATACGTCGGACACGCGTCGTGAATTTCCCGGAGAAACATTAGAGATCATCGAAGTAATTCAATGGCAATCGAAAAATATCAAGCGTCTCAAAACCCGATATCCCCGGATCTCGGTTACAACACGAAATTTCGGAATGTCCGCCGATGCACTCCGCGCTAAACTCGGAGTCAAAGATGGTGGCAACGAACGACTCTTCGCGGTGACAACCGCCGACGACAAACGTCTGTTACTTATCTGTCGCGCTGTCTGAAGATGTAATATATTCTGTAAAACGTTTAATGGCTTCTTCCAATACTGAACGTGACGTGGCAAGATTGATTCGGATGAACCCCTGTCCGTCTTCTCCATACATCGTTCCGGGATGGAACCAGACTTTTGCATCACGTCGGAGATCTTCACACAAACGCGCGACATCATGACTTATTGATGATACATCGAGCCATGCAAGATAAGTAGCTTCGAGCGAAAGCACGCGGATGCCTTTCAGACCGTCGGCCGTCTGCTTCAGGAAAAGATAATTCTTGTGGACATAGTCGATCATGGCCTCCAGCCATGGCAGCCCGTGCCGATAGGCGGCAACGAGTCCGGTAACCGCAAACGGACTGATGTCACAGGTCTCGTTGTCATTGATTGCCCTATCGATCTTTTTTCTGAGTTCAGCTGAGGGCGATATGATGTTGGCGGCGTGCAAACCGGCAGTATTGAATGCCTTGCTTGGGGAAACAAACGAAACATAGGAAGACTTTGTGACTTTGGCAAACGGTGTGTAGGTGTAACCGGGCATAACAATCTCACAATGAATCTCGTCAGAGATAACTATAACGTCATTTGCGCTGGCCAACTCGTCTATCCGGCTAAGTTCTTCGGGAGTCCACGCACAACCTCCTGGATTGTGAGGATTACATAGAACCATCACTTTGACATCTTCTCGTTTGAGACACAAAGAGAGTAAGTCGAAATCTATCTCATATCGGTCTCCGATGAGTTTCAACGCACATTCGACGGCGTGACACCCGTTATTTCGGATTGAAGAAAAGAAACATGTATAAACCGGTGTCAGAATCACTACTCCGTCACCCGGCTTCGTAAGAGCCTTGATAGTGGCTGACAATGCGGGAACAACACCAGTCGTAAACAATATCTCCTCTCGCTCGATTGTCCAACCGTGACGGTCCTTGAACCAGTCGATAGTCGCATCGTAGTACTCGTCGTCAGGATGAGTGTAACCGAAGATTCCGTGTTCGGCGCGTTTAACGAGTGCCTCGGTAATGGCCGGGGCTGTCTTAAAGTCCATATCGGCGACCCAAAGAGGAAGGACCTCCTTGTCGGGCCATTCGTCCCATTTGACCGAAGCTGTTCCGCGACGGTTAACCGGGGTATCAAAATCAAATTTTGTAACGTTATTCATGTTATTATCAATTGATATTAAAGTTCGAATTCATCGGGCTGGTGTATCTCCTCTTCGGCAATCAATGGCGCGGGCTTCGCAAGATTCAGCGAGGAGTTCAGCCATTTTCCACGTGCAAATACAATCAGGAAAGCAGCCCCGCGACACGTCAGTTCGATAGCCATGGCAAGCCAAACCCCGAACAATCCGAGCGGAGCCGCCAATATAGCCGAAAGCGAGAGACGGACTGCCCAAATTGATGTAAAGTTGATTCCCGCAGGCACAACCGTATAACCGGCACCGACGAATGCGCCATAAGTCACTATCGCCGCTCCGAACATAGCCTCAGCCCAAGCCTCGGTTCTGAGAGCTGTAACACCCAGCGAGACAACGTTTGCATCAGGTGTGAAAAACGACATCATCTCGGGCGCAAGCAGCCACAGGACACAACCTAATAATCCCATGACAATCATCCCGGAGAAAATGGTTACACGGGCGAAACTACGGGCAAGATCGCGTCGGCCCGCACCAAGGCTCTGGCCGACAAGGGTTGTCGAGGCATCGGCGAGACCATAACCCGGCATGTAGCACAGACTCTCGGCAGTGATCGCGAATGAATTGGCCGCAATAGCCGCATTTCCCAGCGGTGCCACGATTACCGTAATAAGAATCTGAGCCCCGCACATTACGCATCGTTCCACTCCAAGTGGCCACGAGATTGTAAATGCTTTTCTAAGAGTATGGGCCGACAGTCTCCATTTGGAAGTTATTCCGCGATAGGGATTCTTCAACTTGCTCGATTTTTTCAAAAGGTAGATCATAGCCCAACTGCCGGCAACCAAAACAGCAGCCAACGAGCCTATAGCCGCACCCGCGACACCGAGTCCAAATCCAAAGATAAATAAAGCATTGAACACGACGTCGAGCAAGCACATAAGCACGTTCACCAATCCCGGGACGACCATGTTTCCGCTGCATCTCAGCACCGAATTAGCCAGAAAGGTGACAAACATAAATGGCAGAGACACTGAGAAAATAGCGAAGTAAGCCGTACTATCGGGGCATATCAATTCATCACCACCGAGCCAACGCGGAAGAGGATAACTAAGCGCTACACCGGCCACCGCCAGCAAGAGCCCCAGAAGTGATACAACAATCAGTCCCTGGCGGAACACACCGCGTGCATCGTCATCGCGCCCGGCACCTACCAGATGTGCGACCTGAACAGCGAAACCCGACACTGTGGCGGTTCCGATTCCCCAGAACAGCCAGGTAGTGGTGGCCACGAGTCCTATTGAAGCGGCCTGTGGGGCACCGAGTCGGCCGACCATGGCAGCGTCGATATATTCCATTAGAATTGTCGACAACTGGGCAAGGATCGCCGGCCAGCTCAGACGCGCGACGAGTTTGAGTTTGGAGCTGAGAGAAGCTATCCTACCGTTTCTTATCTCGTCGGCAAGATCAAATTCTTTTTTTGCAGTCTGCTCTCCGCTACTCACTTTTTGGCAATTTCAATCTGACAGTCCGCAGGCTCGGGAACATTTTCATCAATAATCAGTTCTCCGACTTCAGGAACCGAAATATGGCCGCTCCGTGGATTCTTGATGCTGACTACGGGCGATTTGATAACCGCATCAACGTCCGATTCCTCGAAAGCGAGATCGGCGGAATCATCAAATGTACAGTCGACAAGCTTGAGACCTTTGCAATAGCATAGCGGCTGTGTACCGGTGATATGACAGTTTATCAGGGTGAGACCGACGGAATGCCATCCAAGATATTCACCGTGAAGTTCGGAATCTCTGACAGTCACATTCTCTGTGTTCCAAAACGCGTCTTTTGAGTGTATGACAGCGTTTTCGATCACTACGTTGCGGCAGTATTGGAACGAATAATTTCCGTGCTGTTCATAATCGGCGATGTCAATATCGGATGAATGCATAAAAAGATAATCGGCATTAGCAATCTTCACATTCCGAAGTCTGACGTTCTTACAATGCCAAAGTGTTTCCTGAGCATCAGGGAAATCAGTACCCGATACGTCGATTCCATCCATTTCGCGGAACATTTTAGGAGCTTCGACAATACAATTAGCCATCCGGCAATCCTTACTGTACCACAAGGCTGCACGCGCTCCCTCGCGGAACGTACATTCCTCAAGAACAAATTTATCGACATGCCAGAAAGGATATTTCCCCTTGAATTCACATTTGCGTGCTACGATATCAACGCACCGTTTGAGAGCGGATTCACCGGGACCGATAGTAACGTTTTCCAGCTCAAGATTTTTTTCAGCAAAGAGGGGTCTTTCCCCTTCAAAATACTTATCGGATATTTTTCTCATAGTAAACGTATTAGCAGGAAGGTTAAACGTATGTTCAGAAAACGTGTCTAAGTTTAAACACAAAATATATCGCAAAGTTACAAAATATTTTATTACTTTTGCGTATCGAAACTATAAGATGAGATTCATATCCACACGACATAGCGCTCCTTCGGTCTCGCTGGCCGAAGCAATGTACCGTCCCGTAGCGCCGGACGGCGGACTTTATATGCCTGAATCCCTCCCACGGTTGCCGCGGGCCGTGATTGACAACATGAAAGAAATGACGATGGCCGAAATCGGATATGTTGTTCTCAACGCTCTGCTCGGGAATGATTTCACATCGGCTGAACTTAAACAGCTTGCCGAGACGGCTCTGAATTTCCCGGTCCCGATGGTCAATCTCGACAACGGAATCAACATTCTCGAACTTTTCGAGGGACCGACTTTGTCTTTCAAGGATTTTGGAGCAAGAATTATGGCGCGCCTTCTGGAACTGGCTTTCCGTCCGACGCCTGACCAAAAGCTGAATATCGTGATGGCCACAACTGGCAACACCGGTAGCGCGATGGCATCGGCGATGGCCGGCATCAAAAATGTCAACGTTTTCGTGGTCTTTCCGCGAGGTACAGCCGGAAGAGCGCTTGAGTCCCAGTTCACCACCCTCGGAGGCGGAATTATCCCGGTGGAAGTCAGCGGAACGATTGACGACTGTCACGCTATGGTAGCTTCGGCTTTACGGGATTCGTCCATAAACTCCCGTCTGAAGATCTTCAGCGCTAACTCGATTAACGTTGCCCGCCTGCTCGGCCAGACTATATATTATTTCTATGGTGTCACTCATCTTCCTGACTTCGGAACCCGCCGGTTCGAGCCCGTTACACTGTCTCTTCCGGCCGGTAATCTCGGGAATCTGTCAGCGTGCCTGATTGCTAAAAATATGGGGCTTGATATCAAGAAAATCATAGCCGCCGAGAACGCCAACAATTATCTGACACGCGCCATAGTGAATGAAGACTTCGAACCGCGTCCGGCAATTCCGACATTGGCTTACGCGGCGGACAAGTCCGTCCCGACTAACTTCGAACGTATTCTCGACTTGGTCGACGGTGACGCCGAAAGACTTAGAGCCGAAATTCTTCCGATGTCATTCTCCGACAGCGACATAATCAGAATCATCAATGAATGTAAGAAGGAAACCGGCTATCTGCTCGATCCCCACTCAGCTCTCGCTTATGCCGGGCTGAAAGAGGTCCTCAAATCAGGCGAACAGGGACTTATGCTTGCGACAGCTCATCCGGCGAAGAGTCTTGATGCTATGACAGTTATCACCGGTCGTCCTATCGATCTTCCGCTTCAGCTGACAACGTTCATGACCGGACGCGACCATCGGCAGAAGATCTCTCCGAGCACATGGGGTCTCCGCCGTCTCATTCTCGATGCCAACAAGTAACCGAAATCGTAACATAATAATCCAAATACAACTGAATTATGCCAAGTAAACGCGACCTTAAGAAACGTATAAGATATGCCTGCGGTGACGCTGCTACCGAAATGCTGATCGCTTATGAAATGGATGCTCTCAATCCTGAGAAAGTCGGTCAGATCATCAAAAAGATCGCCAAACTCCAGTCTTCGCTTCTTGCCAAGGTTACTTTCTCGTTTGACAAATCTTCACGTGATTTCGAGAACAAGAAGGCCTACAACCAGGCACGTCGTCACTATTCGAAAGAAGCTTTCGCCAAACTGACTTCTGAATTCATGTCGGGACTGAACGAGATTGTCAAAGACATGAATGCAACCCTGAGCGACGAAGTGAAAGCTGCCAACGTGAAACTTCTTACCCGGAAATAACCCCGGCTTATAAACGCCATCCCTTTCCAACACAGAAGAAATGAATTTAGCACGGACATTGCTTAAATGGGCGGGATGGTCGGTGAATATCACTGTCCCCGACTATCCTAAATGCATTATCTGTGTGGCACCTCATACCTCCAACTACGATTTTATAATCGGCAAACTTGTCTATGCGTCGGTTGGACGAAAGGCCGGCTTCCTAATGAAGTCGACCTGGTTTTTCCCTCCGTTGGGCTGGATATTCAAATCAATCGGAGGTGTGCCGGTTCATCGCGGCAAGGGGACTTCACTGGTCAGCACTCTGATAGAGCGTTTCAACAACAGCGCTCGCCTCAGTCTGGCCATAACTCCCGAAGGTACCAGGTCACGGACTGGCGAATGGCGGACGGGATTTCTACGTATCGCACTTGGTGCCGACATTCCAATCGTACTCGGAGTTTTAGACTTCGGAACAAAATCTGTTTCGATCACTACCACCTTCGAACCGACGGGAAATATCGAGGCTGATATGCGGGCAATAAAGAAATTCTATAAAGCATCTGGGGCGAAAGGTCGGCACCCCGAAAAATTCTCGGCCGAATGAGAAAACATTTTTAATCCGGTATAAATGACAGAACTCAAGATAGCATTACTTCCGATCGATACTACATGGGCTGACGTAGAGGAGAATCTCTATGTCACCGAACAGGTTCTTAAGACTCTCCCCGCTGACACAGACGTCGTCGTTCTTCCCGAGTTATTTACAACCGGATTTATTGCAGACGCAGCCGGGGTTTCACGATTTGCTGAATCTGATGAACGGTCGGATGTTATGAACCGTATCAAGAAGATGTCGGCTCACTTTAATGTTGCCATTGCCGGGACATTGCTTGCCAGAGATTCCGAAAAGAATCCAGTCAACCGGGCGTTCTTTGTCGAGCCATCGGGCGAGACGACAGCCTATGATAAAAAACATCTTTTTTCGCTCTCACCCGAGGCTTCGACTGTTACGGCCGGCAAACAGGAAATACCGGTGGTCCGTTTCCGCGGATGGAATATCGCTTTAGCCGTCTGTTATGACCTCCGGTTCCCTGCATGGCTGAGAAACATGGACACTAAATATGATCTGCTGCTGTTGCCTGCTAATTGGCCCGTTAAGCGCCGGCTGGCATGGGACAGTCTCCTCCAGGCTCGTGCGATAGAGAACATCGCATACGTAGCCGGAGTCAACCGTTCAGGCTCGGATGACTATGGCGTTTATGACGAAAAGATGTCGAAAGTCATCGACTACGCCGGCAACGACGTATCGTCGTCTCGTGAGGACGGAATCATTTTAGCCCGTCTCGATAAAAGCCGGTTGAATAGCTTCCGTGATAAATTCCCATTCCTTAACGATGCGGACAAGTTTTCATTCCGCTGATTTTAAACTTCTATGCTTCGTTTTCTAAAAAATCTGCTTCAGCTGATGCTATCGCCGGTCCATGCCTGGGAGGACATCTCGGGTGAGGATGCGCCGCCTGAACGTCTCGTTTCAACCGGTCTCTACCCTTTGATGGCTATTATGCTGATTACGGCCGTTGTTAACGGAGCATTCGCTATAGGCAGTTTCGATCTTGTCAGACAGCTTCAGATCGCCCTTGCTCAGTTTATCGCGCTGTTTATCGCTTTGTACGCAGGGCGCACGGTGATAGAAACCTTCTTGCCTCGATACAACGAGACGGGCGAAAACGACCCTGTCGGCGCATCGACCGTCGCGGTCTATGCGACCGGTATCATGACACTGATTCAGATTGTGGAAAACCTGATTCCGGTCGAATTAATAGTCATCAAGTTTCTTCCGGCGTTTGCGGCCCTCATCGTCTGGAAAGCTCAATACTACCTCGATCTGTCTCCCGAACATTCGGGCTATTTTATGGTTATAGCAATCGGAGCATTGATCGGCCCCGTCTTGCTGATCAATCTCGTAATGGGATTCCTGATTGCATAATAAATTAAGAAAGATGGCTAAGAACAACAAACAGGCGCTTGTGCGCGAAGTCAACATAAAGAACCGCCGGGCAACATTCGACTATGCCATAGGCGACACGTTCACGGCCGGAATTGTCCTGACCGGAAC